>CAMAXB010000011.1 GCA_945862035.1 Opitutus sp. GAS368 | reverse complement strand
ACGATCGATCGGAATACCGTATGACGCATGGAAACCGTCACGATCTCACCTAAGTTTCAAGTCGTTATTCCTCAAAAGGTTCGTGATGAAATGGGGCTTCGTTCCGGCGAGAAGGCCAAGGTCATCGCCTTCCGGAATCGAATCGAAATCATCCCCATGCGAGACGTCCGGGCCCTCCGTGGCTACCTCAAGGGAATCAACACCACCCTCCCGCGGGAAGGTGATCGCCTATGAACCTCGTCGATTCCTCGGCGTGGCTGGCCTACTTTGCCGACGAACCGAATGCGGGCTTCTTTGCCGAGGCCATCGAGGACACGGAGTTGCTCATTGTCCCCTCGGTGTGTCTCTACGAGGTCTTCAAGGTGGTGCTCAGGGAACGCGGCGAGGATGATGCGTTCTCGGCTGTCGCCGCAATGCAGCAAGGCACCGTGGTGGATCTGGATACCACCCTGGCGATCGAGGCGGCCGCAATCGGGCTTGAAGAGGGGCTGGCCTTTGCCGACTCCGTGATTTTTGCCGTGGCGCGAAAGCACACAGCGACGCTCTGGACCCAGGATACCCACTTTCGCAGCAAACCCGGCGTCAACTATCGGGCGAAAACCGATCCTGCCTGAATCCGCGCTGATTCGCGGGCGGTTGTCTGCGGAATTCTGATCGGTGCAGCGCGCCCGACCGCGCGCCCCCACGTTGATCGGCGGGAGCTGGTTAGCGGGCCGGCTGCAGCGCCGCGGGCGCAGGCAACTGCGCCCTCAACTGCGCGACGACGGCGGGCTCCGCTTTCGGATCGACGCGACGGCCCTCGGGCGCCGTGCGAAAATCGAACAACTCCATGCCCTGCGTCGCCGCGTCGGGCTGGTGGACAATCAACCGCCAGTCATCCGTGCGAATCGTGCTCTGTCCCCGCGTGAACCACGCGAGCGCCGGTTTGGCCGAGGGCGCCGCGGGGTTCTGGAGATAGGAGCGCAGGCTTTGCCCGGAGAGGCCGTCCGGAGTCGGCAGGCCGCAGAGATCGGTGAGCGTGGGGAAGATATCGACGGATTCGACCACGGCGCGGGATTGTGCTCCGGGCGTGGTCAGTTCTGGCGTACGGATCATCAAGGGCGAACGCAGAGCCGCCTCGTAGAGCGCGTGCTTTGCCCAGATACCCTGCTCGCCGAGGCTGAAGCCGTGGTCGCTCCAGACGACGATCACGGTGTTGCGCGCGAGGCCCAGGGCCTCGACGGCCTCGAGGAGCCGTCCGACTTGCGCATCCACGTAGGAAACCACGGCGGCGTAGCCGTGGCGGAGCTGCCGGGCGTAGGCTTCATCGACCGAGGGATCGGATGGATGCTGACCGTAATTGCCGAGGAGTTCGTTGCTCGGGTGCCAGCTCGAAGGTGCCGGCGCCCGCGCCGTGTCGACGGGGGCGGGCAGCTTGCTCGGATCGTGCAGATCGAACCAGCGCTTGGGCGCAGCGAAGGGCAGGTGGGGCTTGAAGAAGCCGACGGCCAGCATCCACGGACCGCGATCTCCGCCGGCGAGTTCACGCAGGGTCGCGATGGATTCGTCGGCCACCCACGCGTCCGGGTAGGCAGAATCCGGTCCGTCCTGGGCCTCCCATGCGGGGGACTGGCCGGAGACGCGCGGCTGGCCGTTGGCGTAACCATGCATCACGTCCTTGGCCGTCTTCCAGGGACTTTGCGGCAGCCAGGCGCGGTCCCAGACCCCGGGTAGTTCCTCCGGGCCCTCGGCCCAGCCCGTGCCCGTGAGCCCGCCGGGATAGTGCGTGATCTTGCCGAGCGCGAACGTGCGGTAGCCATGCTGGCGGAACCAACCGGGCAGGCTCTGCGCGGCCCACTCCGTCTGCGTATCCCGAATGGCGTTGTTGGTAAGGTGGACGGGCCTGCTCGGCCGCTGCCCGCGCAGCAGCGCGGCCCGCGAAGCGCCGCAAGTGGGCACGTGCACGTAGTGGCGCGTGAAGGGGCGGGCCGTGCGTGCGAAGGCGTCAAGATGCGGCGTCCGCGCATGCGTGGCGCCAAAACTCCCGAGATCGTTGTTCAGGTCGTCGATCGCGATGAACAAGACATTGGGCCGCTGCGCCGCGCGCTCGGCGGCGGCCGCGCTGGCCAGCAGGCAGAAAAAAGCGAGGTAGAGACGAACCAGCCGGGTCTTCATGCGGGAAAACTACAGGCGGAGTTCTCATCGCCCGCAAGGCGCGAGTTACCCCGATAGCCCCACCGCGGCCATCGTGTAACCCAATAGGTTACATGATGGCCGCGAAAGCGGCGGTGGCGGCCGGCGAAAGGGCGGGACGTGTCAACGCCGCGGGCGACGTCTCATGCGCGCGCAGGAGCTGATCGATTGCGTGAACATTTTCTCCCCGCGGTGCCACCGGCCTGCTAGGGTGCAGCGTGTTAGGGGCCCGCTTTCGCCTCAAAACCCCGTTCACTTCCTGCGTCGGGCCCGCCCGATGGCCGATCCTCCCATGCTTCGTTCTCTCTTCGTCATCGTCTTGATCAGTCTGGTCGCGTCGGTCGCTGCCGCCCAACCGGCGAAGCCGAATGTCCTGCTGATCTACGCGGATGACCTCGGCTACGGTGATCTCTCCAGCTACAACGAGCGCAGCGCCTGGCGGACGCCCCGGCTCGATGCGTTGGCCGCGGAGGGGATGCGCTTCACCGATGCGCACTCGGCCTCCGCGCTGTGCACGCCCAGCCGCTACGCGCTGCTGACTGGCCGCTACGCCTGGCGCGGGCCGCTGAAGCAGGGCGTCACGCAGGGCTACAGCGCCCCGTTGGTCGAACCAGGCCGCCTCACCGTGGCCCGGCTCCTTCAGCAACAGGGCTATGTGACGGCGATGCTCGGCAAGTGGCATCTCGGGCTCGACTGGGTGCGGATCGGCCCGCTGCCGACGGACGTCGACTTTGCCCAGCCGGTGGGAGGCGGACCGACGGCCCATGGCTTCGATTCTTTTTCCGGCATCAGCGCCTCCCTCGACATGCCGCCCTACGTCTGGATCAAGAACGACCGCATCACGCAGGTGCCAACCCGGACGATCGGGGACAGTCCGTCGCCCAAGCTGTGGCGGGGCGGCGCGATCAGTGACGACTTTCAGCTCGAGGACGTGCAACCGCGGCTGACGTCCCGCACGATCGGTTTCCTGCGGACCCGCGCCAGCGCGACGGACGGCAAGCCGTTCTTCCTCTACCTCGCACTCGCTTCGCCGCACACGCCGATCCTGCTCACCCCGGAATTTGCGGGCCGCACCGGGACCACGCCCTACGGTGACTTCGTTGCGCAGGTCGATGCGGACATCGGCCACATCATGGCCGCGTTGGCCGAGACCGGCCTCGATCGGAACACGCTGGTGATCTTCACCTCGGACAACGGCTTTGCTCCGGCCGCGGATATCCCGCCGCACGCCTCGATCGGACACGACCCGAGCGGCGGGCTGCGCGGGTTTAAATCGGATCTCTATGAGGGCGGCCACCGCGTCCCCTATATCGCGCGCTGGCCGGGGGTGGTTCCCGCGGGCGTAACGTCGGCCGTGACGATCGGTCAACTCGACCTGCTCGCCACGCTCGCGGAGGTAGTCGGCACCCGCCTTCCGCCCGACGCCGGTGAGGACAGCGTGAGCCTGCTCCCGGTCCTCCGCGGCGAGACGAACATGACGTCGGCGCGCGGTCCGGTGGTGCATCATTCGGCCGAGGGGCGCTTCGCCATCCGGGACGGTCGGTGGAAACTGTTGCTCTGGCCCGGATCTGGCGGCTGGAGTTCGCCGACCCCGAACCCGAGCGTATGGCTCAAGGTCCCCGCCAGCGACCTGTCCACCCTCCCGCCGTACCAACTCTACGATCTGGAGGCCGACCCGGCCGAAAGCACCAACCTAGCCGCGGCGCACCCTGAGGTGGTGCAGCGACTTGGCCGCCACCTCCGCCAAGTAATTGAGGACGGTCGCAGCACGGCCGGACCGGCGCAGCCCTACGACCGCACGCTCCCTTGGTCGCAACTCAGCTGGACCCGCGATTTCCAGCCCTGAGGACGCGGCCATTGCGGAAAGGCGTCGTTGAGCGTAGGATTTCCCTAATATGAGCGCGTCCCTCCCAGTCCTCGATGTAAAAAGCGGCTGCCCTTGGTGCGCCGACGTGAGCGCCTTTATGACTGAGCACGGTATCGCTCATCGGGAAAAGAACGTCTCGCTCGACGCGGAGGCGATGGCCGAGATGCGTCGCCTGTCCGGTCAGAGCAAGGCGCCCGTGCTGGACTGGAACGGAACCCTCCTCTCGGATTTCGGCGTCGAAGAACTTGTGCCCTTTCTGAAGAATCTAAACGTCAAGTGGACGGACCGCTGATCGGTGCGGTTTGGAGTTGATTCGCCGGGTGGGGTTGTCGCGATGGTGAGCGCCCCACCCACCGATGCGCTCCGCCGTCACCGTCTCCCTGGTTCCTGAGTCCCGGGGTGGACCATTTGTCTACTGGGATGGGCTGACCGAAGCGTGTTTTCACGCTGCGGCGCTTGGATTCGATGCGATCGAGATTTTTCCGCCCTCGGCTGCGGCGATTGATCCGGCGCAGCTGCGTCCCCTGCTGGCCCGTCATCGCCTCGCCGTCGCGGCCGTCGGCACCGGGGCGGGGTGGGTTGTTCGGAAATGGACGCTGACGCACCCGGACGCGGCGATCCGGAAACGGGCCCGTGAGTTCATCCGCGCGATCATCGATCTGGCCGCGGATTTTCACGCGCCGGCCATCATCGGATCGATGCAGGGGCGAGCGGAAGGCGGGGTCGACCGCGCGCAGGCCCTCAACTGGCTGGGCGAAGCGCTCGACGAGCTCGGCGCGCATGCCGCCACGCGCGGCACCGTCTTGCTGCTCGAGCCCCTGAACCGCTACGAGACCAATCTCTGCAACCGGCTCGGCGACACCGCCGCCTGGCTGGATCAGCGCGGGGCGGATTCGGTCCGTCTGCTCGCCGACTTGTTTCACATGGCGATTGAGGAAGCCGACCCGGCCGCGGCGCTGCGGGCCGCCGGACACCGGATCGGCCACATCCATTTCGCCGACTCGAATCGCTGGGCAATGGGCCTCGGGCACACCGACCCCGCGCCGATCATCGCGGCCTTGCGCCAGATTGGTTACACCGGCTTTCTCTCGGCGGAGGTCCTGCCGCTGCCGGACAGCGCCGCCGCGGCGCGGCAGACCATCGCCTCCCTTCGCCGCTGCCTGCAGGCCCGCTGCTCTCCCTTTCGCCCCATGCTCAAGACCTCGCTGCTTCACCCCGACATTCTCCGCATCACGGCCCAGGCCGGGCACCACGCGAAGATCCTCATCGCCGACGGCAACTATCCCGTCTCCACCAAGCGCGGCCCGCACGCCGAGGTGGTCAGCCTCAATCTCGCGCCCGGTGTCGTGACCGTCGCGCAGGTCCTGCGCGCGCTCCTCGGTGCCGTACCGGTGGATCATGTCCATGTCATGGGCATCCCGCCTGATGATCCGTATGCGCAGAAAGGGGAGCCCCCCGTCTGGAATGAATTCCGCAGCCTCCTCACCGAAGCCGGCCTCCCCGTCCCGCTGGTGCCGATCCTGAAATGGGATTTCTACCGGCAGGTCGAAAGCCCGGATCATGTGCTGACCATCCAGACCGCCGACCTCGCGCTCTGGGGCAACGTGCTGCTCACGCTGGGCTGTCGCACGAGCTGATACGTTTATTGCAATCTCCAGCACCGGGGTCAGCGACCCCAGCTACAACGATCCCCATGCAAACCCGCACCCTTGGCCGCACCGGCCTTCCGGTTCCGATCCTGAGCTTCGGCGCTAGCTCTCTCGGCGCCGAGTTCCGCAGCGTCACGCTGGACGAAGTCCTCGGGAGCGTGCGGGTTGCGCTGGATGAGGGCCTCACCCTGATCGACACCTCGCCCTTCTATGGGCGGGGCATGAGCGAGGTCCTCCTTGGTATCGCGCTGAAGGGCGTGCCCCGCGACCGCTACCAGCTCTGCACCAAGCTCGGGCGCTACGACCTGACTCACTTCGACTTCTCGGCTCGGCGCGTGGCGGAGAGCGTGGATGTGTCGCTACACCGGCTGGGCACCGACTACCTCGACATCGTCCTTTGTCACGACATCGAATTCGTGCCGATGCAGCAGATCGTCGACGAGACGCTGCCGGCGCTGCGCAAGCTCAAGGAGGCGGGCAAGGTCCGCGCTATCGGTTTCAGCGGCTATCCGATGAAGATCTTCCGCTTCATCCTCGATCAGACCGATGTCGACTGCGTGCTCAGCTACAATCAGTTCACGCTGCAGAACACCCGTTTTGCCGACGAGATGGTCCCGCTGCTCAAGGCCCGCGGGATTGGGGTGATGAATGCCGGACCGTTCAGCGCGCGCCTGCTCACCAACGCGCCGCTGCCGGCCTGGCTAAAGGAGCCCGAGGCGGTCAAGGAGGCCGCGCGCCGCGCCGCCGCGCTCTGCGCGCAACGCGGCTCGGACATCGCCAAGCTCGCCCTGCAGTTCAGCCTCTCGCACCCCGACATCGCCACCACGGTCGCGGGCAGCGCGAACCCGGTGAACATCCGCAACTGGGCCCGCTGGGCGGCCGAGCCGATCGACGCGGCCCTGCTCGCGGACGTCCAGGCCATCTTCGCCCCTGTCCGGAATGTTGGGCACCGCGAAGGCCTGCCGGAAAACAACTGAGCTCACTCCCTCCATGAAGGCCATCCGACTTGACCAGCCGCAGCATTTCCAGCCCGTCGATTTGCCCGAGCCCCGCGCGCCGGAGGCGGGCGAGGTGCTGGTGCGTATCCACCGCGTCGGCATCTGCGGGACCGACTTCAGCGGCTACCTGGGCAAGATGCCTTTTTATTCCTACCCGCGCGTGCCCGGACACGAGCTCGGGGTGGAGGTCCTCGCGGTGGGTGCTGGGGTTGAGAACGTGAAGCCCGGCGACCGCTGCTCGGTGGAGCCTTACATCAATTGCCAGAAGTGCTATTCCTGCCGGCGCGGGCTGACCAATTGCTGCGAGGTCAACCAGACGCTCGGCGTGATGTGTGACGGCGGCCTGTGCGAGCGGATGATCCTGCCCGCGCGCAAGCTGCACCCCTCGCGCACGCTGAGCTATGATCAGCTGGCGATTGTCGAGACGCTCGCGATCGGTTGCCATGCGGTCGACCGGGCGCGGGTGAAGGCCGGGGACCACGTGCTCGTGATCGGGGCCGGTCCGATCGGCCTATCCGTGATCGAGTTCGTCAAGGTCGCGGGGGCCACCTGCATTGTGCTCGACGTGAACGAGGCCCGCCTCGCGTTCTGCCGCGATCGCCTGAAGGTCCCGCACACCCTCACTGCCCGCGGCGACGGATCGGAGCTCACCGCTTTGGCTGCGCTGACGAATGGCCAGCTGGCCGACGCGGTCATCGATGCGACGGGCAATCACAAGTCGATGAGTGCCGCGCTGGGCTACTGCGCCTTTGGCGGACAGCTCGTGTACGTGGGTATCGCCGCGCAGGAGATCTCCTTTCTGCAGGCCCCGGCGCTGCACCGCCGGGAGCTCACCATCCTTGGCTCGCGCAATGCGCTGGCCCGCGACTTCACCCGGATCATCCGGCTGATCGAAGAGGGTGTGATCGACACGACCCCCTGGATCACGCACCGGGCGAAGTTTGATGAAATGATTGCACAATTCCCCGGCTGGCTGAAGCCGGAGGCCGGGGTAATCAAGGCGTTGGTCTCACTCGACTAAATCTGCGCCAACCAGGTTGATCCCGTGAGGCCGCCAATTTTCCGATCGGATCCTGCTACGAGGTGGAACGCGTTGCCCTCAACGCGTTGGATCGATGTAGCCCCCCGGAAGCGCGTTGCGGACAACGCGCTCCACCTGGAAGGCCGGTCGTGACCATCGACGCGCATCAGCATTTCTGGCGCTACGATCCGGTCCAGTACCCGTGGATCCCGCCGGGCTCGCCGCTGCACGGCGACCGATTGCCGGAGGATCTTGCGCCGCTGCTGGCGGCGGCGGGGATTGACGGCACCGTGGCGGTGCAGGCGCGGCAGAGCCTGGACGAATCCCGCTGGTTGCTAGGACTCGCCGATGAGTCCCCGCTGATCAAGGGCGTGGTGGGTTGGGTGGACCTGCGCAGCCCGGACGTGGATCACGACCTCGCGGAGCTGGCGGCACACCCGCGTTTCCGCGGCGTGCGGCATGTTGCGCAGGATGAGCCCGATGACTTTCTGCGTGGCGCGGCCTTTCAGCGTGGGCTCGCGCGTCTGGCTGCGCATGGGCTCACGTATGACCTGCTCATCTACCCGCGACAGCTGGCGGCCGCGATTGATCTGGTCCGGGCTTTTCCCGAGCAGCCCTTTGTGCTCGACCACCTCGCGAAGCCTCCGATTAAGGCTGGCGCTTTGTCGCCCTGGCGCGAGGCGATCCGTGAGCTGGCCGCCTTTCCTCATGTTCATTGCAAGGTTTCCGGTATGGTGACCGAGGCCGACCACCGGGCGTGGCAGTTATCAGATTTGCGGCCCTATCTGGATGTGGTGCACGAAGCCTTCGGCCCCGCGCGCCTGATGTATGGCAGCGACTGGCCCGTCTGCCTGCTCGCAGCCGACTACGCGCGTCAACACGCGGCGACGGCGGCGTACTTCGGCGGATTGAGCGCGGAGGAACGCGCGGGCATTTTTGGAGCGAACGCGGCTCGGTTCTATGGCTTACGGCTCACGCGTAATCCAAGCGCCAAACGCTGACGATTGAGATCAGGCCGCACTCCCGGTCTGTGCTGGGGTTGCGCTTAGCCGCTGCGAGACGACGTATCGATTCGACTCATGGGTGGCAATGGCTGCCCACACGTGGGGGGTATTTTTCCTTTTCGATCCCAGACCACCCGGTCAGCTCCGGGATTGCAGTCTGTGCGCGTGCGCCTAGGTAGTGGGTTCGCTCTGGCATTGGTTCACTCCAGACTTTTCGCATGCAAACCCTCCTGATTGCGCTGCTCGCCGGCTTTGGCTTCATCGTCGCTTACCACACCTACGGCCGCTGGCTGGGGCGTAAGATTTTCAAGCTCTCCTCGGACTGGGTGTGCCCGTCGCTCCGCCTCAATGACGGCAACGACTACGTGCCGACGCCGAAGAGCGTCGTCTTCGGGCATCACTTCACCTCGATCGCCGGCACGGGCCCAATCGTGGGCCCTGCCATCGCGATCATGTGGGGCTGGCTGCCGGCGCTGCTCTGGGTCGTGTTCGGCTCGATCTTTATCGGGGCGGTCCACGACTTGGGTTCGCTCGTCGTTTCGCTGCGCAACAATGGACAGACGGTCGGCGACATCGCGGGCCGGCTGATCAACCGCCGGGTGCGGCTGCTCTTTCTGCTCATCCTCTTCATGGCGCTCACGATCGTACTCGCGATCTTCGGCCTCGTGATCGCCTCCGTCTTTCGTCAATTCCCCGCGGCGATTTTTCCCTGTGCCGTCCAGATTCCCATCGCGATGGCGGTCGGCTATCTGCTGCATCGCAAGGGCGTCGGGCTGCTCGTCCCGTCCCTGCTCACGCTGGCCGTGATGTACCTGACGGTGATTTACGGCGATGTCGGGTTCCTTCACACGATCAATGTCACGATGGCGGGCTGGTCCTCCTGGACCTGGGTGGTGCTGCTTCTCGTCTATTCGTACATCGCGTCGGTGCTGCCGGTCTGGTCGCTGCTGCAGCCGCGGGACTACATCAACGCGCTCCAGCTGGTCTCGGTGCTTGGCCTGCTGGTGGTGGGCCTGATCGTGGCGGCATTTGCCGGGGGCGCTCCACTGCCCGATGGCACGCGGCCGGCCCTCGAACTCGCGGCGCCGATGATCAATTTCAACCCGGTGGGGGCGCCAGCGATGATCCCCTTTCTTTTTATCACGATCGCCTGTGGCGCGATCAGCGGATTTCACTGCCTCGTCAGCAGCGGCACCAGCTCCAAGCAGCTGAAGAGCGAAATCGACGCCCGCTTCGTCGGCTACGGCAGCATGCTGACCGAGGGATTTCTTGCCGTCCTCGTCATCATTGCCTGCGCGGCGGGCGTGGGCCTCGGCCTAAAGCAGGCCGATGGCTCTATCCTCGTCGGAAACGAGGCCTGGCTCTCGCGCTACAGTGTTTGGTCCTCGCGGCTCGGACCGCTGGTTGCCGCGTTTGTCGATGGTTCGGCCAACATGCTCAAGGCCCTCGGCCTGCCGGGCGGCATCGCAACCGCCCTCATGGGCGTATTCGTCGCGTCCTTCGCCGGGACCACGCTCGACAGCGCCTGCCGCCTGCAACGCTACGTGATCCAGGAGCTGGCCTCGACGCTGAAGCCGCGCACGGAGGGTGGCTTCGATCCCTTGGCCTGGTTGCGCAACAAGCATGGTGCGACGCTCCTCGCGACCGTGTCGGCTGCTTTTATCGCCGCCATTCCGCCGCCCGGGCTCGGCTGGTCGGTCGCCAATGCGGGGCAGGGCGGCCTGATCCTCTGGCCGCTATTTGGTGCGACCAACCAGCTGCTCGGCGGACTTTCCTTCCTCGTGATCACCTTCTATCTCTGGCGCCGCCAGACGCCGATCTGGTTCCTCGTGCCCCCGATGATCTTCATGCTCATCATGCCGATGTGGGCGATGATCTGGCAGGTCTTTGTGGGTGACGCCGGCAATCCCAGCTGGCTCGGCCAGGGCAACTGGCTGCTCGTCGGCGTCGCGCTCTTCACGGTTGCGCTGGAAGTCTGGATGATCATCGAGGCCATCAATCTATTTCCCCGCGCGCGCGGCGTGATCGAGCGTGACGCCGTCCAGCCGGTGAAGGCGTGAAGGCGCGACCGACGTAAGACGTGGCGGATGAAGAAGCCCACCAAGGAGGAAAGGCAGCGCGCGTGCACGCGTAAGCGGCGGTACCGCAGCCAGGGCGATGCGCTCGATGCGGTGGCGATCCTCGGGCTGGAGCGCAGCCGCAAGGCGTATCCCTGCGTCCTTTGCGGGCACTGGCATCTCTCGACCGGGTAACTGCGGAAGCGGAGCGGAGAGTTTACCACGGAATACACGGAACGGCTGAACCGAAATTTCGATCTGTTTTCCGTGTATTCGGTGTATTCCGTGGTGATTCCTCGGTCTGCCTTCGTGCCGATTCGTGGGATTCGCGGGCGGACCTGGCTAGGCTGCCGCGAGTGAAGGATTTTCATTCGCCCGAAACTCTGCATGGTTGGGGCATGCTTCGCCTCCTTGTGGCCTTTTCCCTCCTGGCAAGTTCCGCGTTCGGCGCGGATGACTATGGGCGGTCGATTGAAACCTGGCGGTCCGAGCGTCTCGCGGCGCTGACCGCGCCGGAGTCATGGCTGAGCCTGATCGGTCTGCATGCGCTGGCGCCCGGGGCGCAGACGGTGGGCTCGGGCGTGGACAACGCGATCCGCCTGCGGGCGGGTCCGGCGCGGCTCGGCGTGATCACGGTTGCGGCCGATCGGGTGGTTACGCTGGCGCTCGAGCCGGGTGTTGCCGCGACGATTGGCGGGCAGGCCATTGCGCAGGGCGGGCTGGCGTTCACGGACGAGGCGCCGACCCGGGTCCGCTTTGGCACCGCCAGCTTCATCGTGATCGAACGCGGGGGAAATCTGTATTTGCGGGTTCGTGACAGCGAGACGGCGCGGCGCCGGGATTTTGTCGGCATCGATTCCTTTCCGATCGATTCCCGCTGGCGGATCGAGGCCCAGTGGATCCCCTTTGATCCGGTGCGCCAGGTGCCGATCACCAACATCCTCGGCCAGACGGGCCCGGAGCCGGCGCCCGGCAAGGCCGTGTTTGTCTACGAGGGCCGGACCCATGAGCTCATCGCGATCGACGAGGGTGTGGAGGACCAGCTTTTCTTCATCCTCACTGACCTGACGGCGGGCGAGGAAACCTACGGGGCGGCGCGCTTTCTGTACACGCGCAGGCCGAGGGAGGGCCGGCTCTTGCTCGACTTCAACCAGGTGGAAAACCCGCCGTGTGCATTCAATCCGTATTCGACGTGTCCGCTGCCGCCGAGGGAAAACCGGCTGCCCTTCCGCCTCGAGGCGGGCGAGAAGACGTACCGGGGCGTGCACTGACGGATGGCCGACTGCGATGCGGCTCTCTTCTTTCTCCGGGGTGAATCCGGGCGGCCGCCTGCGAATCACGCGGAAGGGCGTGAATCGCGAGGCGGTTGAGCGGGCCCGGCGGATAAAAAAATTGGCTCGCGCCCCGGGCCCTGGCCGGCGGATTTTGTAGGCATGGCGAGGCGCTTGCGGCTGCAGTTCCCGGGGGCGGTGTATCATGTGTTCAATCGCGGACACGCGGGGCAGGCGGTGTTTGCCACGCCGAGCCGCGCACAGGCTTTCCTAGAGATTCTCGGTGAGACCTGTGCTCGCCTGCGCTGGCGCGTCGAGGCCTTTGCGCTGCTGCCGGATGGCTACCATCTCGTGGTGGCGACTCCCGAGCCGAATTTGGTCGAGGGCATGCGCTGGCTGCAGGGAACCTTTGCCACGCGATGTACGCGGGCGGGCGATGGCCGGGGGCCCCAGTTTCATGGTCGTTACCACAGCGTGCTGCTGGAGCCGGGTGAGGTGGTTGCGGCGGTGGTGGATTATGTTCACCTGCTGCCCTTGGCGCGGCGCGTGGTGACGGTGGACCAGTTGGGGCTCTTCCGCTGGGGCAGCCTGCGGGCGTTTCGCCGGCGCCCGCGGCCGGCGTGGCTGGGCGGAATCGAAGAAGGTCAGTTTGAGGCCTATGAGCGGGTGCTGCGGGAACTCGCCGGGGATGCCACGGCTCGTGCCTGCCGCGGGTTTGATCGGATTGGGCGCGGACTGGCGCTCGGGTCGCCGGCGTGGTGCCGAGCTCGGGAGGAGGACCATGCGGCGCTCGCGCAGGATCCTGGCGGGCCCTCGCGCGTCCGCTTCGGGGAAGACGAGGCGGATTGGACGCGGGCCTTGGCTGTGCTGTTGGCGGAAGCTGGCCGGACGCCGGCCGACGCGAGTGGCACCCGCAAGGCGGCGCCGTGGAAGATTGAGATCGCGGTGCGGCTCCGTGCGGAGACTACGGCGACCAACGCGTGGATCGCGGGCCGGCTGCACATGGGTGCGCCCGGTGCGGTCAGCCGTTACGTGGGGGAATGGCGGACGGCGGCAGGTCTGGGCGGCCGATAGGACCGCGGGCCGATCCCGGCTCAGCGCTTCAGGAAAACGCCGTCGATCTGGTAGATGCCGCCGAGGTAACCGTCGGTCACCTGGGGGCCGACCTTGATCGTCCCGTAGATGAAGATGGTCTCGTCCATGGCGGAATTCACGCCGGCGGGGATCTTCACGACGACCCATTCATTCATGGCGGGCATCAGGCCATAGCAGCAGCCCTGCTGGTCCTTCATGAGGAGAAACTCGCGGACGAGGCCGTCCTCGACGACAACGGGGAGCATGAAGCCGGACATGACGACCTTGGCCCCATCGAATTTGCGGACGGACCATGGAATGCGTTCCAGCAGGGCCGCCGCCTGCGGCTCGATCGGGCGATCGCGGTCGAGCGTGGGCGTGCCGAAATCGAACCCAGCGAGCTGATCGAAGCCAATCGGATGAAACTCGTTGTTGCGGGGCTGGGCGGCCTGAGTGCCGACGAAGGCCAGCGCGCTGAGGCCGAGGAGCAGAAAAAGGCGGAAGGTCATCGGAAGAGGGAAAAGTAAGGAAGGCGGGGCGAGGCGGTCCGGCGGTGCACCCTTGAGCCGATGGGAAAGCGTGCACTGCCGTGGACTCCGAATCAAGCCGCGGGGGAGCGAGCACGAAGAGGAAAATGGCTGCAACCCACGGCGACTCCGTCGTGGGGGTCTTTCCTGACCCCGGCCCCCGTGCCCGATTCACCTCAAGATTTGAGTTCTCTCCCCGGCCCGTCTCGGGTGGAGTGGTTGGGCATGAAACCGTCCCTGGTGTTTGGAGGAACGCGGGTTCGTCCGGTGCCGGGAGATCGGGTTGGTTTCGCTCCCCGCGACCCCCTTCACTAATCCATCCCTCGCCCATGCCCCTCGTTTCCCTGCGATACCCCCTCCGCGCGTTGGCTGCGCTCGGATTTGTTCTCGTGCTGGCGCTGACTGGCGCCCCCCGGGCCTCGGCCCAGGCCCCGACGGTGGGCTTGCAGACCTGGAGCCTGCGCAACCTCAGCTTTGACCAGGTGGTTGAGTTTGCGACGCAGCACGGTTTCAAGCAGCTGCAGATGTTTGGGCGGCACATTGACCCGCTCGGACCGGTCGAGGAGACGCTGCGCAAAAAGGCGATTCTCGATGCGAAGGGCCTGACCCTCTACACGTTTGGCGTCACCAACACCTCGCTCGATCAGGCGGAGAATCGCCGGCTGTTTGAGTTCGCCAAGGTGATGGGCGTGAAGGTCATTGTCGTGGAACCCCGGGATTTTCGCATCCTCGATCTGCTGGAAGAATTGGTGAAGGAGTACGATATCAGGATCGCGATCCACAATCACGGCATCAGGACGCTCTACGGAAATCCGCTCGTGGTGCGGACGCTGATTGCGCACCGCGATCCGCGCGTGGGCGTGTGCCTTGATGTGGGCTGGGTCACGGCGGCTGGCTTCGACGCGGCGAAGGTGTTCAAGGACTACGGGGCCCGGGTGTTCGACATCCACTTAAAGGACAAGCGCACGGAGCGCACGCAGGGAGGCGAGGACGTCCACCTCGACGTCATGGTCGGGACGGGCGAGGCCAACTACGCCGGCCTGCTCACGGAAATGAAGGCGGCTAGCTGGAATGGCGTGATGGCAATCGAGACGGACAACGCCGAGTTCGCCAAGGACCCGACCGCGTTTGTGCTCGGCGCGCGTGAATTCATCCAGAAGGCTGTACCCTAGGCGCTGCGTAGCATCGGTTTGCCTGACGGAAACCGGTTGGTTTGTGACCTCCGCCGGCGCGAGCACTCGACTCCGGCTTAAGTTGGCCTGATCGCACCGGCGCGAGGGGCGGATTGGCTAAAGTTCAGCCCCCGCGACCTCGGAATTCCCATCTGCAGGCAGGAGTGGCTTAAGTCCCGCCTCGATCTCGCGGCGGCGCGGTTCAAGGAACGGGGGCAGGGCGAGCCGCTCGCCAAGGGTTGCGAGCGGCTCGTCGGCCGTGAAGCCCGGCTCGTCGGTGGCGATCTCAAAAAGGATTCCGTTGGGCTCGCGGAAATAGAGGCTACGGAAATAGTAGCGATCGACGGGTCCGCTGGACGGAATCCCGTGGATCGCGAGGCGGTCAACCCACGCGTCATAGTCGGCGCGGGTCGTGCGTAGCGCGAGATGATGCACGCCGCCGGCCCCGGCGCGGGCGGGAGGGAGATTCGGTTCGACCCGGAGGTGAAGCTCCGCGGCCGGGCCGCCTGCGCCCATGCTGTACACGTGGGTGGTGAGCGCGCCTTCCGCGTAGGTGCGCACGGGACTCAGCCCGAGGACCCGAGTCAGGATCTCATGGGTGGGGGCAAGGGTGGGGATGCTGAGGGTCAACGGGCCCAGCCCGCGAATCTGGTGGGCGGCCGGCACGGGGCTTTTGGCCCACGGGTGGGCGGGGCCGCCCGGCCCCTCGACGACCAAGGTCAGGCGCTGGCCCTCCGGATCCTCGAAATCGAGGTTGAGCCGCCCATCGCGTTCGACGACCGGGCTCGCGACGCGGCCAAGCGAGGCGAGGTGCTGGGCCCACCAGTGTAGACTGGCTTCGTCCGCTACCCGCAGACCGGTGCGCACGACGCTGCGGGTGCCGCGGCGCTCCGGGGGAACGGGCCAGTCGAAGAACGTCAAATCGGTACCTGGCGTGGCTTCGCCGTCGGCGTAAAAGAGGTGGTAGGCGGAAACGTCATCCTGGTTGACGGACTTTTTTACGAGCCGCAGGCCAAGTACCCGGGTGTAGAACCCGTGGTTGCCCGGGGCATCGGCGGTGATGGCGGTGAGGTGGTGGATTCCGGCGAGAGTCACGCGCTGACGATTAGGGGTATCCACGGATATTGCCAGCGCGGTGAGCAAGTCATCCCTTTGCCTGTTGAAGTAGGGGGGCGGTTTTTCCACCTTGGAAGTGCTTCAGCTACCCCGGCTGGTACAGAGTCTGCATCAAGGGAATGCCGATCCCCCTTTGGCGCCCTGCCTCTTCCACCGCTCACCTGCCTGTCTCTCGAGAACCTACTGCCAACGCGTTTATTTATGCGCCTTCTGAAATCGATCACGGCCGGCCTGACCTTGGCCGCCCTCCCGGCCTCGACCGGCCTGTTTGCCCAGACCACGGATTTTACGCCGACCGCCGCCTCGATGACGATGGCGCTGACCGGCGACTCGATCATAACGCAGCGGCTTTCGCCCTACAAGGAGCCGCAGTTCCTGAAGATGATCGATCTCATTCGGAGTGCGGATGTGGCGTTCACGAATTTCGAGATGCTCTTCCACGATTGGGAGGGCCATCCCGCTGCGCAGTCGGGCGGCACGTACATGCGCGCGGAGCCTGCGCTCGCGAAGGAGCTGGCGTGGGCGGGCATCGATGTCGTCGGCCTGGCCAATAATCACACGGGTGACTTCTCCCACGAGTCGATGGTGACCACGGCGAAGGCGCTGGATGCGGTCGGCATTGTTCATGCGGGCACGGGCGATAACCTTCAACAGGCCCGTGAGGCCCGCTACGCCGATACACCTTCGGGGCGCGTCGCCATCATCTCGACGTCCTCCTCGTTTCCGCCGCACTCGCGCGCAGGTCACCAGCGCTCGGATGTCAGGGGTCGCCCAGGGCTCAATCCCCTGCGCTTCACCACGACGTACTATGTCCCGGAGTCCTCGATCGCCCAACTGAAGGCGCTAGCCGGCCAGGTCGGCGTGGCACCCGGGACGAATGCGAATGAAATCACCTTCATGACAAATCGCTTCGTCGCGGCCGCCGAGGCCCGCGTGGAGACGGTACCCCATGCGGGGGACTTCGAGGCAATCAAGGCGTCCATCCGCGATGCCAAGACGATGTCCGAGTATGTCATTGTCTCCATCCACTCCCACGAGGCGGCGCCGGGGGATCGCTTTGGCCCGGCCGAGTTCTTCGTGACCTTCGCGCGCGGCGCGATTGATGCCGGCGCCTCGACGGTGGTTGGCCATGGCCCGCACTACCTGAAGGGCATCGAGATCTACAAGGGGAAGCCGATCTTCTACGGGCTGGGCGACTTTATCTTCCAGAACGACACGGTGCTGCGACTCCCGGCCGACAATTACGAGCCCTACAATCTGGATTCGATGGCCCGGGTGAGTGATTTCAACGCGCGTCGCTACAACAATGACACCACGGGCTTTCCGGCCAACCCCATGATCTGGGAGAGTGTGGTCGCCATGCCAGTCTACAAGGGCGACAAGCTCACCGAGCTTAAGCTCCATCCAATCACTCTCGGCTATGGTAAGCCCTCCGGTCGCCGCGGCCGCCCGATGTTGGCTGATCCGGTGCTGGGCAAGAAGATCATCGATGACCTGATCAAGTTCTCGGCCCCCTACGGGACCAAGATCACGTTCCAGGACGGCGTCGGCATCGTCGAGATTCCCCAGTAAGCGGCGGCAACGCCTCACGTTTTCGGCCGCGATCCGCAGGGGTCGCGGCTTTTTTGTGGGCGTGCCGATCGCCCCGAACGCCCGCGGCGGCGCGGGTGTTCGGGGCGCATTCAGGCCAGGATGATCTCGAAGAACGCGCCTCGTTTTCCGGTGGGTTCCGGGGGCGCGGTGAGGTCGGGACGGGGGTTGAGCAAGAGGAGATCGTTGCCGCTCGGCTCCGGCCAGGGATCGAGGAAGGGCAGGCGCGTGCCCCGAGGGGCGGTGCCGGGAAATCTGGCCTGCTTCGTGGGCAGGCTGCGGGTGAGGGTGGCTCCTTGGGTCTTCATGATGAGGGTGGTTAAAGGCCACCTCGGCGAGACCGGCAGGAGCAAAAAAAAGCCCCCTCCGGTCTGCACCGGAGGGGGCGAAAGTGATCGTAGATCAGCCCCCCCGCGGTGCGGGAATAACGGAAACGACGGAGGCGACGACCACGGAGGCGTGGAGGTACGAGCTGCAGACGTGTTTTCCGCTGAGGGCCATTTCGCCGACAAAAGGCCTATCGGCACGCCCGGTCAAGTCCTCAAATCGGTCAGGCGGTGTGTTCACCCGGTGCCGAGCCAGGCTCCCTTGGAGCCACGGCGCACGTTTACCGCTCTCCACGAATCAATTACGCTGAACAGTCCGAATGTAAAAAATCCAGAAAATCGGGGATACCCCGATCGCTCGGCCGTAGTCAGACCGATGAGAGGGGAACGAGTGAGTTCCGCGCCAGCCGTGCGTCCATGGGAGCGGGCCGGTCACGATCGTGACGCAGGCGATCCGCCTCATCGGCCGTGAGCGGATTCGCATGCTGGCGATATCCCTGGTGCCGATGAAGAACGCGAGCCGTTCGCGGCCCCCGAATAAGCGTCAGATCGCGGTGGCCTTGGGCCGGCCGGCTTGGGCGACCGCGGGCAGCGGCGGGCGGCGGGACCTGACGCGGGCCTTGGTCTGCGCGTCGCTGCGCCACATCGGCCGCAGCGCTTGTTCGCGAGCGAGGGCCGTTCGTTCGGGCGGAAACACTCAGGGACCGGACTTGGACAGCCGGTCGAGACCAAGGGTAGCCGTGATTTGGGCCACGGTCGGCGCCTGATCGGAGATGGAAAATTCCTGCTTCACGCCAGTCTCCGAGCCCGCGTGGTCCGCTGCCACGGCAGCCAGAATGGGCATGATGACGACTGCACGGGAGGTTTCGTCGAGGATGGAGGAGCGCACATTCCAGACTTCCGCGCCGCGGGTGGTTGCGCCTTCGCCGGGATTCAGGCGGGCGGAGAGCGAAAGATAAATTTCCTGCGTGGTCCCGCTGGGGCCGAGCTTGATCGAGTTGCCGCGGCCGTAGTCGAGCTCAATGATCAGGTCTGGCCGGCTGTTGGGCGGCGCCTCAAACAGGCCGCGGCCCTCGAGCGCGGCTTTGACGCACATCACGGCGATTCCGTGCAGGCCGGGGTCGCGGTAGGCCGAGGGATCGCGTGCGATGAGAAGGTAGGACACGCCGCCCAGATCGGGTCGCGCAGTGATCGCGTCGACCCCGACCGAATAATACCGCGGAAGAGTTTTGCAGCCAGCGAACAGTCCGACAAGGGCTGCCGCGATCAGGAGGGCTGGAGGAAGGCGAAAGGTCACCACGTGGCGGAGAGGCTGAGGGGAAATTTAGCAGACAGGGAGGGTTTAGCAACTGTGTTAGGGCGGAGCGGGGCTTCCATTTTTTCAAGCGGGTCGGGGAGCTGGTGGCCGGACGAATGACTGCCCTGGCGGACACGCCTGTGAAAAAAATGCGTCCGCGTGGTCCGGCTACCCGTTTCATGAGAGAAACACGGCGATAACGCCGAACCAATCAATCAATCGCTACCCTGTCTCCTTATGAAGATCCGCACCCTGTTCAGTGTCATTGTCGCCATCGCCTCGCTCTCCGTCGCCTCCGCCAAGTCGGTGGTCGACATTGCCGTCGGTTCCCCGGACCACACGACCCTCGTGGCCGCCGTCAAGGCCGCCGGCCTCGTTGAAACCCTCTCGGGCACGGGCCCATTCACGGTTTTCGCGCCGACCAATGCCGCGTTTGCCAAGCTTCCCGCTGGCACCGTTGAGAACCTGCTGAAGCCAGAAAACAAGGCGCAGCTGATCGCGGTCCTCACCTACCACGTTGTTCCCGCCAAGGTCATGGCCGCGGACGTTAAGACGGGCTCGGCCCCAACGGTGAACGGCAAGGCTGTTAACCTCGTTGCCTCGATGGGCAAAGTGACTGTGAACGGCGCCAACGTGGTCGCGGCCGATCTCTCGGCGGACAACGGCGTGGTGCACGTGATCGACACCGTCATTCTTCCCTGAGCACTGCTCTCGGAATGAGTTGAGAAGAGCAGAGTCGAGTTGAGTTTGGCAGGCCCGCGGTCGGGGACCGCGGGCCTTTTTGTGTCATCTTAGCTCAGATGCTGCCATTCCTGCCAGCGCCCGAAACCGGCGTGGAGCGGAAGGGATTCGGCGGGCGGACCGCGTGCGATGGAGTTCGGGTCGCTGACCCCGGTGCTCAGAGACGGAGGGGCGATAGAGGTCAGATGGCAGAAGTCAGAGGACCGTGGGCGCGGAGCGAGTCGGGAGGCCGGTACTCAGCTCCACCCGACCTCCACTTCCAACCTCCCACCCGCGCGCCCTGCGGTGCGCGGCTAGCCCTTGATCTCAAAGATCGCCTCGACTTCGACGGCTACGCCGGTGGGCAGCTGGGCGAAGCCGAGGGCGCTGCGGGCGTGGTAGCCATCGCCCTCCTTACCGAAGATTTCGTGGAGGAGATCGGAGCAGCCATTGATGACGAGGTGCTGGTCGGTGTACTCGAGCGTCGAGTTCACGCAGCCGAGGACCTTGATTACCCGCAGGCCGTCGAGGGTGCCATGGGTGTTCCAGACGGAGTTCAGGATTTTCTCCGCACAGTTCCGCGCCGCCGCGTAGCCGGCCTCGGTTGCGACCCCGGCGCCGAGCTTCCCCTTCAGATCACTGACATGACCGGAGGTGATGAGCTGGTTACCGCTGCGAATGCACAGCTTCAGGTAACCGGGCGTTTGCTTCGCGAACGTGAGACCGAGGGACTCTGCTTTTTTCTGGGGGTTCATGGTTGAACCCGAGTAATGATCAAAGACGGCGTTTTTGGAAATGAAAACCGGCGCGCGGGCGGCGCGAGGCGCCGGTTGGAGACCGGAGACGGTGGACGGAGACGGAAGAACGGAGACGGGAGGCCGGATACGGTAGGCGGGAGGCGGTTCGACGGTCGGGTAAAAGGCGCAATGCAGCTGAACGCTTCAGTGATGGGAGTTTCCCGATGAGCGACGACTTCAACTGCATGATCCCGGCTTAGGATAGGCCTGACCGAGAGAACAACACTACGCGGCCGAGGCTTCCCCTCCGGTTCGGAGGCTCTTGTGCGCGGGGAGCCCGTCCCAGAGCAGGAGGAAGGGGTGGGCGCGCAACTCGCGCATCAGCGCGGGGAGAAACGCGATCAGGCTCTTGGTGTTGTGGCTGTCCGGTTTGAGTTGAAAGAACAGCCGGCTGCGTCGGCCGTCCCAGCGTTGAGCGAGGGCGGTGGCCGACATCCGTTTCCAGTTGAAGGCAGGGATGAGAATGGGCGTTTCGTCCTTCGGGGCCCACGTCCGGCGAACGGCCGGGCGTGGGGAGAAGCTGGTTTCGTCTACGGAGACGAGCCAGCGACGCTGGCGCCGGACTTTGTTTGAACCCGGGCACCGTTCGTCGCCCCATTGCCGCCCCGCCGCAGGGTTGCGCTCTTTCGCCTGCCGGGTCGGCCGCTGCAGCGAACAGCCCAGCTGCGGCATCAGTCGCCACGCATAGCCTGGCTGATCTGGGGTGCCGGCGACTCGCGCGAAGACCAGCGCCATGCGGGCAAAGTCCAAAGCTAGGTTGCAAAGCCGTGGGCTTGCGACCCGCACTTCCCGCTCCGTGCAAGCGCGCGGCACCGCCTGCCAGAAACTGTTTTGCCCAGCGGCTCACGCTTTGGCGGCTAACCCCGAGCGCGTGGGCCACCTCGGCTTGCGTCTGTTCCGTCTCAAACATCGGGGCCGCACCCCGACGTCGTTGTTTGAGGCCGGCGAAAACGCGGCGCGGTCGAACGGACTTCGCGGCGCTCATGGCCAGCACCCTGCCAGCAACGCACGCTGATACGACTCTACGATGCGAGCCTCAGTAAATTAGCCCATTCCGCCCTGACCCGGTTCGATCGGCGTCTCCGGTTCCCCGCTCGATTCAAGCGACGCCCCCATCCGTATCGAAGACCTCCGGTTTTCCCTCATAGAGATTGTGAATGCTGAGGATGAGTAAACCAAAGAGGACCGAGCTTACGATCAAGACGACACTAACCAGGCCCTCGGCGGAAAAAGATAGGCGGATCAGGATGGTGGAGACAATGAAACCGGAGTTTCGTATGACCTTGTGAAACCGCTTAGTGAGGAAAAAAGAGAAGAGAAGCAGAATTACATCCACCACGATCAGAATCGTGAAGAACTGGTCAAAAAAGATGTTATTGATATTTTTGAAAGGCAGGGTTGCTCCGCTGGTCGGAATCATCGTTCCAAGCGACCAAGTCAAAAAAGTGTAGGCCGCCAAACCGAAGAGGATTGGAATCAAGAGTACGGCCAAGCCTTTCTTGAATTTGATAAAACGAGCCAAGTTGACCGACTGAGGCCCGACCTCGTGCCCTTCGGGAAAGGCTCGCTTTCCCTGCAGCACAAAAAGATACAGCAGGAAAAAGAGCACGAGTGCCGCGATCAGATCATAGGTGAACTGTAAGTCTCCGCGAATATCAAACCAGTTGGACGTGATTTCGAGATTGCCCAAATCTTTGAAAAGGCGGCGGATTATGATTAGAGTGATAATCTCGTATTGCTTGCTTATGTACGTGGTAATCGATCGGGGGAGGTAGTAGACGAGCATGTACACCTCGTAAATAATGATGAAGGAAAACGGGGTGTAGGTCGCTGCGATGGGGTTGCTCAGCAGTTGTGAATCGGCGCCCAACGTGAAAACCCCAAAGTCTGCCAACACAATCAATAGCAGGTGAACGAGGAAGCCGAAGATCGCGACGACAAGGATCGATTTTTCCGCCCTCTCCCTGACCCGAGTTGAAAGCAGAATATCGTAGGCTCGATCAAACAGGGAGGAGATCGCCATAGGCGGGGGAGCTTTACGTTAAAATGCAAAAGGTCAACTGACCGAACCTGTGAGGTTGCCTTCATGCTGTGCTCACACCCCGTAGCCTTAGCCGCAGCCCGGGAAAAGCACGCAACCTCCCGCCGGCGCGGTCCGAAGGTTGGCGAGGAGCGCGGGGGCGAACCGCCCAGATCCCATGGCACGCTTCCGCGGCGATCCCGGACGACCTAGAGGGCGCGGTCGCGGCTGTCGGCTGTCACGGTGCCTCGCTCCGCCACGCGGGCAGTCGTCTCAGCGCCTGCGCGGGCTCAGGTTCGAAGCAGCGGTAGCCGT
>CAMAXB010000010.1 GCA_945862035.1 Opitutus sp. GAS368 | reverse complement strand
CTGATCGCCCTGCTTGCCCCGCGCGGCTATCACGGCGGCGACGGCACCCTCGACCTCTGGGCCGATCCGCGCGGTTCGTGGCTGGCGCTGGTCGAGGCCTCAAGGATCTGGTCGCTCCTTGGATCCGATGCGCCCCTCCCCGACGAAATGCCCCTGGTCAATGATCTGCTCGTGCAGGGTCCGCTCGCCTACCACATCCGCGAAGGCGGACATGACCTGACGGCGTTCGACTGGAAGCGCTACCTCGACCACGCGGACGGGTTGTTCGGACCGGCTGGCCGCTAGCCAGCGGACCTAGGCCAGCCCGGCCTCGTAGCGGGCGATCCATGCACGGTGCCACGTTCCGTAGTCGCCCGCCTCAAGGTGGGCGCGCGCCTGCGCCATCAGATCGAGGTAGAAATGCAGGTTGTGGAGACTGAGCAAGGTGCCCGCGAGCATCTCCTCGGCCTGCACCAAGTGACGCAGGTAGGCCCGCGTGAACGTCCG
Organism: Opitutus sp. GAS368; assembly: GCA_945862035.1. Classification (GTDB taxonomy): domain Bacteria; phylum Verrucomicrobiota; class Verrucomicrobiia; order Opitutales; family Opitutaceae; genus CAMAXB01. Next base: position 22,859 of record CAMAXB010000010.1, on the reverse strand, counting down.
GCAGGTGTAGTTGTCCAGCCCCTCCACGATCGGGGACGCATCCGTCCGGAAGCGCTCATTGCGCAGGTTGATCGGCCCGTCCGGCGTGAACACCAGGCCGTTGCGGGCGACGCGGGTCGGCAGCACGCAGTCAAACATGTCCACCCCGAGCGCGATCATCTTCAGAAGCTGCGGAGGCGTACCCAGTCCCATGGTGTAGCGGGGTTTGTCGCGTGGCATGAAGGGGGTCGTCGCGCCGACCTGCTTGAGCATCTCCGGCTCCGGCTCGCCCACGCTCACACCGCCGACGGCATAGCCGGGAAAATCCAGCGCGGCCAGCGATTCGGCGGCCTCGCGCCGCAGGTCGTCAAAGGTCGAGCCCTGCACGATCGCGAAGACATGGTGCCCGCGCCCCAAAAAACCACTCTCCACGGCGATCTCCTTGCACTGCTTCGCCCAGCGATAGCTGCGATTGACCGCGACCGCGCAGGCATCCCGCTCGCAGGGCCACGGCGGGCACTCATCGATCACCATCGCGATATCGCTGCCGAGATTCGACTGGATGCCCATGACCTCCTTGGGCCCGAGGAACAGCTTCGCGCCATCGAGATGCGACTGAAACGCCACCCCGTCCTCCCGGATATCTCGCAGCTTCGAGAGCGAAAACACCTGGAAGCCGCCGCTATCCGTCAGGATCGGCCCATCCCAGCCCATGAAGCGGTGCAAGCCGCCGAGATCCCGCACCAACTCGCTGCCCGGTCGCAAATTGAGATGGTAGGTGTTGCCGAGGATGATCTGCGCCCCGATGTCCTTCAGATGAACGGGGGTCAGCGCCTTGACCGTGCCCTGGGTACCCACGGGCATGAAGATGGGCGTCTCCACCACGCCATGCCGGGTCTGCAGGCGCCCGCGGCGGGCGGCGGTGGCTGGATCGGTTCGCAGGAGTTGGAAGTGTTCGGGCATCGGCGCACCCCACCCTACCGGCACGCTTGACCCCGCTGTCAATCCGCGAGGTAATCTCAGCCTCCCTTTACCGTGCTGCTGGTCATCGATAATTTCGACTCGTTCACCTACAACCTCGTCCAATACTTCGGCCAGTTGGGCGTGGCGCAGCGCGTATTTCGCAACAATGAGATCACCCCGGCGGAGGCGCTCGCGCTGAATCCGGACCGGGTCCTGATCTCGCCCGGCCCCTGCTCCCCGGTCGAGGCCGGCGTGTCGCTCGACATGATCGGGACCTTTGCCGGCCGGAAGCCCCTTTTCGGCGTGTGCCTGGGCCACCAGTCCATCGGTCACTACTTTGGGGGACGCGTCATCCGCGCCGACCGCCTGATGCACGGGAAAACCTCGCCCATCCTGCACCAGAATACGGACGTGTTCACAGGCATGCCTCAGGGCTTTGCCGCCACCCGCTACCATTCCCTGCTCGTCGAACGCGCCACGCTCCCCGACTGCCTGGCGGTCACGGCCGAAACCGCCGAGGGCGAGATCATGGGGCTCCGCCACAAGACGCTCCCGGTCTGGGGCGTCCAATTTCATCCCGAATCCATCGCCACCGAGGGTGGCATGCGGATCTTGGAAAACTTCCTGACCCTGAACTGATGCGTAGGAGCGAGCATTGAGAAGTGAGGAGCGAGCCTAGCAGATAGACACCGCCTGACTCACCTCGACTGGCCTTCCTCCTCGCTACCCGCTACTCACTCCCCGCTCCTTCTCCCATGCGCTGTCCCAAGTGCACCTCGATCGAGGACAAGGTCATCGATTCCCGCATCAGCAAGGAAGGCAGCACCATCCGCCGCCGCCGCGAGTGCATGGAATGCGGAAATCGCTTCACCACGACGGAGATGCTCGTGCGCGAGGACCTCGTCGTGATCAAGCGCGACGGACGCCGCGAGGACTTTGACCGGGAAAAGCTTGTGCGCGCCACCCGCGCCGCGTGTCACAAGCGCCCGGTCGACGTCGAGCAGATCACCATGCTGGTGGAGGACGTGATCGACATCCTTGAGGCCCAGTTTGAGAGCGAGATTCCCTCCCGCGCGATCGGCGATGCGGTGATGGAGCGCCTGCGCCGCATCGATCAGGTCGCGTACGTCCGCTTTGCGAGCATCTACAAGCAATTCCGCGATGTCGCGGAATTCATGCAGGAGATCAACGCGCTCGACAAACCCAAGCAATGACCCGGCGCGACGACCTGCGCCGGCTTCATTTCATTGACGGTCTGTTTGCGCACGTCACCGGGCACGACCTCTACCTCGCGCAGCAGATCAAGGCCGCCATCGCCTGCAGCCTCACCGAGCTCGCCGCGCAGATGGAGGAGGATCCCGGCCTCGCGGCCACCTCTGACGCCACCTTCAACGCGGCGGCGGCGGACCTGCTTTCGAAGTTATTCACGCATCTGCCGCGGCATGGCTTCTACCACTGGGACGCCTCGCTGACCCTCGCATCTGCGACGCCGCTCTTCACGCGCGCCGAGGTCATGACGGGATTAAAGCACCTCGCGCGCTACCGCGAGGCCACGCTCCTGGTCACCAACCTCCGCCCTGCCCTGATCCCGCCTGCCCGCCGCGCGACGGCGCGACGCAAGCGCGACTACGAGGAAGCCCTCGCCTTCATCCACGATCTCGCCGCTGCCCGGACCAGCCGCAGTGCGAAGCTGCAGCTGCTTTTTCTGTAGCGAACGGGTTTGGATTTTACAGGAGGGAACGGAGAGAACAGAGAGGGAGCATGCACCCGCTCTTCGCCAAGGCCAATGGTCTGACGGAAGGCATCATCGCCGGCGCCATCGAAGTTCACTGCGACAAGGGCCCCGGACTCGTCGAGTCGATCTATGAGTGGTGCCTGCTGCGCGAGCTCGATCTACGTCACCTAAGAACGGCCACTCAGCGAACGGTTACTATCTCCTACAAAGGATTCGAACGCGAAGAGCCGTTGCGCTTCGATGTCTTGGTTGAAAACTGCGTTCTCATCGAAGCCAAGGCCGTGGAGCGGGTTCTGCCCATTCACAAAGCTCAACTCTTAAGCTACATGAGGCTGCTGAATGTTCCCGTCGTCCTCCTTATCAATTTTAATCAATCAAAACTCACCGATGGGCTTTCTCGGCTCATTCTTCCCGGATCGAATCTCTGAACTCTGTTTTCTCCGTTACCTCCTGTAAAAAACCGATGTCCAAAACCATTTTTCAAAAGATCATCGACCGCGAGATTCCCGCCAAGATCGAGCATGAGGACGATCGCTGCATCGTTCTGCACGATATCCAGCCGCAAGCGCCCGTGCATCTGCTGATCATTCCCAAGCAGCTCATCCCACGCGTCGGCGAAGCGACCACGACGGATGAGGCCGTCTTGGGACATCTTCTGGTGATCGCCGGCGTCGTCGCGAAGAAGCTCGGGCTCCCCCGGGGCTTCCGCCTCGTGATCAACCACGGACCCGATGCCTGCGAGAGCGTTCCGCATCTCCACATTCACCTGCTCGCCAAGCGTCAGCTGAGCTGGCCGCCCGGCTAGGCCGGGCGCGCTTCAAAGGTGCCGTCGGTTCGCTTCACGACCCGGCGCTTCAGTTCCAGCATCATCAACGTCGACGACAGCGCCGCCACCGACAATCCCGAGAGTGCGGCTAGGCGGTCGATCGAAAGCAGTGCGCCGCCGGCAAAACAGGTGAGCACCGCGTTCTCATCAGCCGACAGCGCCGCCGAAGTCTCGGCCGAAAGGCCCGCCCCGGCCACGATTGGGGCCGGACGCAGGCCATCGAGGTAGTTCAACTCGTTCAGGACATCATCGACGTTCGTCAGCAGTGTGGCCCCATCCCGAATCAGTTGATGGCAGCCCGCGCTGGTCGGCTGATCAATCCGCCCCGGCACGGCGAAGATCAGCCGGCCCTGCTCACCGGCAAAGCGGGCCGTGATCATGGACCCGCCGCTCACATCCGTCTCCACCACGATGACGCCCTCGCACATGCCCGCCACGATACGGTTCCGCATCGCGAACGACTGCCGGTCCGCGCGACGACCGAAAGGGAACTCCGACAGGATCGCACCCTTCTCCTCAATCTGGCGGTAGAGGGCGAGGTTCTCGGGCGGGTAAATGATGTCCACCCCGGTGCCCAACACCGCCGCCGTGCGCCCGCCGACCGAGAGGGCTCCCTCGTGGGCCGCCGTGTCGATGCCCCGGGCCAGACCGCTGACCACGCAGAATCCCGCACGGGCCAGGTCTGCGCCGAGTTTCTTGGCGACCGATTGCCCGTACAGGGTCGTCCGTCGGCTGCCCACGATCGCCAGGCAGGGCTGGCTCAAGTCGTAGGTCCCTTTTCGATACAGGCCAATCGGAGGATCGTGAATCTCGCGGAGCAGCCGCGGGTACGCCGGATCCTGGGTGACCACAAAGCTCGTCCGGGCCTGCGTCATCCGCTGTTCCTCCCGCTCAAGGTCGAAGTGGTCGCGCCAGGCCGTCACCGTCGCGCTGATCACCGGCCCCACGCCTTGGACCTGCTGCAGGCGCTGCGCTCCCGCCGTGAGCACGGTCCGCGGATCCCCGCCCAACTCGCCGAGGAGGCGGTTGAGGGTAATCGGACCGATGTTGGGCAGGGCGTTCAACACGAGGAACGCCTGCCGCTCCGTCATCTCGGAGGGCATGGGAGCAAAAGGGGTGTTGGGGACGCTGCCCGGCACGCGCCCGGGCGCAAGTTTATTGCAAACGATTAATCACAGGGGCGAAATGATCCAGGAGTTCCGTCGTCCGGACCGCGACCGCGCCGCGGGTCCGGGCTAGGCGGTCGGCCGCCCGGCCATGCCACACGACCCCACGAATCGCCGTGCCTTTTGGGTCGGCGGGCGTCTGGGCCAGCAGTCCGCCAATCAGGCCGGCCAGCAGGTCGCCGCTCCCGCCCCGCGCGAGGACCGGGCCGCCGGCAAAACTGTGGACGACCTCGCGGCCATCGTCGATCCGGGTGAGCGGGCCCTTGAGCACTGTCACGCCGTTGCGGCCCGCGCTGAACGCCCGCAGATCCCGCCCGCCGGCAATCCGGGCAAACTCGCCCGCATGCGGCGTGAGGACCGAGGCGACCGGGAGGTCCCGCACCAGTTCGGGCTGCAGCGCATCGGCGTCGATCACGACCGGCACCCCGGAGGAACGGACGATGTCCTGCAGCAGCGCGAGGGTTTCCGCCTCGGCGCCTGCGCCCGGTCCCACCAGCAGGGCGGAGGCGCGCGCCGCGCGTTCCCGCCACAGATGCATTCCCTCCATGGCAAGCCCGCCTTCGGGCGTTTCCGGCCAACCCACCCACATGGCCTCGGGAGCTCGGGCCGCGAAGGCGGGCGCGAGCGAGGCCGGCACGAAGGCCGTGACGAGCCCGACCCCACTCTGCAACGCCGCGAGCACGCTCATCAGCACGGCCCCGGGGTAACGCCCGGATCCACCCAGGACGAAGAGATGACCGAAGCTGCGCTTGTCCGACGCCGCCGCACGCAAGCGGCCGAGCGGTGCCAGCACACCGGGTCCGGCCACCCATGCCCGGCTCTGGGGAAAGGCGGCTGCCGTCGGAAACCCAAGATCGACCAAGCGGAGGCGGCCCGCGTTGGTCAGACCGAGCAGCGGAGCCTTCACCGACCCCGTGGCATAAGTGAAATCGGCGCGGAAAGCGCCGGGATCATCCCAGCCGCTTGGCAGGTCGACCGACGCCCGCAGACGGACGTCGAGCGCATTGACCACCGCCAAGGCCGCGACCGAGCGGGCGTCCAGTGGAGGCCGGTACTGAAAGCCGAAGACACCATCGATGACGAGGTCGTAGGACGCCGCCACGGTCGAAGCATCGACCCGCCGCTCGCGGCCACCGAGCCCCTGCGCGAAGGTTTCCAAGGCGCGCCGGGCCAGCGGGCGCAGGGCGCGCTCCCCCGGGACAAACCAAACCTCGATCCGAAGCCCGGGTCGACGTTGCGCCAATTCGGCGGCCGCCAGCAGCGCGTCGCCGCCGTTGTGACCCTTGCCGACGAGCACCAGCAAGCGCCCCTTGGCGGGGAGCCCGCCCAGCTCGGCAAAGTCGTCCTCGATGGCGCCCGCAACGCCCGCTCCGGCGCAGACCATTGCGTCCCAGGCGCGGTCCTCGTCGCAGCCGAAGAGATCCTCTTCGAACTGCTTCGCCTCCTCGCAGCTAAGGATCGGATGAAGGTCGGCGTTCATGGACACGGCGGCTCGCTCACACCCGGGGTTCGCCCACGGCAGGCGCGGGCGGAGGCAGGTAGGACGGACGCAGCGCGTCGGCCGGCGCAGGCGTCTCCCGCCACGGTCCCACCGGCGCGGACCCCTCTTCGGAACGCAGCCGGCCGGCCCGGCGAGCCTCCTGCTCCTCGGCAGACTCGGTGAAGCGCAGCGGTGCCTCAAGGGGAGGCTTTGCGTCGGTCAGCGGACGCGTCAATCGCATGATCGACCGAAAATAAAGATCGTCGGCGACCCGCACCACCTCGAAAAAGTCGCTGAACTCCCCCGTGGTCGAATTCCACAGCGCGACCTCCGTCCGCTCCTCCTCCCAGCGGGCGTAACTCCCCCATTCGGTGAACACCGCTTCAATGACCGCGAGACTGGGCAGGTCGGTGACCTTGGTCACATTGGACACGGGTTCCGGTTCAGGCGGCGGGGGCGCTTTCGCTACGGTATCCGCCGCCTGGGCCGCGGAGCGCCGCATCTCGTGCTGGAAGCCCAGCACCGCGATCATGCCCAAAACGAAACCCACCATGATCCACGACGGCGTCTTGGAGAGATCCTCCTTGGGTCCGACGGCGCTCATGGACGGGGAAGCTAGGGCTTCCGCAGCAGGGCCGCAACCGCCATCGCCATCGTGTCGGTGTGGGAAAGCGAGATCTGCACGCGGGTCCCGCCCACCGCGCGCAGCAGCGCTTCGCCTTTCTCGTCGAGCCGGACTCGCGGATCGTGCCGGGGGCCGTGGTAGATGGAGATGGATTTCCAGCCGAGTTCGGCCCCGATGCCGGTGGTGAAGCACTTCGAGACGGCCTCCTTAGCCGCAAAGCGGGCCGCAAAATGCTTGGGCGGATGCGGCATCGCCAGGCAGTAAGTCCGCTCCTCCTCCGTGAAAACCCGGGCAAGAAAGCGCTCCCCCTGCCGCTCCAGCACCCGCTGGATGCGGGCGATCTCCACCAAGTCGCAGCCCATGCCCAGCAGGAGGCCACCGGGCGGAAGATCGAGATTCATGATTTCGGTGGCGGGCGGCGGATCCGGTGGGGAGCCACCTTCAGGCCTGGTTCAGGCGGGCCTTCATCTCGCTCACCGCCGCCTCCACGCCCGTGAAGAGCGCGCGGCTGACGATGCTGTGGCCGACATTGAGCTCGTGCAGATGGGGCAGCGTGCGCACCTCGGCGATATTGACGTAGTTGATGCCATGACCGGCATTGACGACCAGCCCGCACCGGTGTCCCAGCGTTGCGCCGACGCGAAGCCGAGCGAATTCCGAGGCGCGGCCGGGCTGGTGGTACGCGTTGGCGTATGCCCCCGTGTGCAATTCGATCCATGGCGCGCCCAGTTTGGCGCTGAGCTCGATCTGAGCCTCGTCGGGATCAATGAACAGGCTGGTGACGATTCCGGCGGCGTTCATCGCGTCCACGCAGGCCCGAACCCGGTCGCGGGCACCCACCACGTCCAACCCGCCCTCAGTGGTGACTTCTTCGCGGCTCTCCGGGACCACGCAGACCGACTCCGGCTTCAGCCTGAGGGCAAAGGCGATCATCGCCGGCGTGCAGGCCATCTCAAAATTGAGGCGCGTGCCGATCGTCTCGCGCAGACGCCATACATCGCGCTCCTGAATGTGACGGCGATCCTCCCGCAGATGGACGGTGATGCCATCCGCTCCGGCGCGCTCGGCCAGGACGGCGAACGTGACGGGATCGGGTTCGATGCAACCTCCGGTGGTCGCTTCCGCCTGGCGGTAGCGGGCCTGACGGACGGTGGCGCAGTGGTCGATATTGACGCCGAGGAGGATCATGGTGCTACGCAGCTATAAAAGGCTCGCCCGGGAATCCAAGAAATGAATCGCCGGGCGATCTCATTTCATGACTACATGCAAATGACGTCCACGTCGCTCCCCCTGTGAATCCTGCACCACCCAAGAGAGAAAATCTGCTGCTCAGCATTGTTTTCAACATCGTGCTCGGTTCGTTCACCCTCACCTACCTGAGCAAGCCGGAGGCGCTTGGTCCGCGCCTCGCCACCATCGTGGCCCTGATTTTTCCGCTGGGCTACGGGCTGTGGGACTACCGCCAGCGCCGCCAGACCAACTTTGTCTCGGTCATTGGCGTCGCCAGCATTCTGCTCACGGGTGGGCTGATGCTGTTGGAGATGGACAGCTTCTGGATTGCCGTGAAGGAGGCCGCCATCCCGGCCGTGATCGGCCTCGCCGTCCTCTTTTCGATGCGGAGCAAGCGTCCGCTCGTGCGGGAGTTTTTGCTCAATGATCAGGTGATTGACATGGCCCGGATCGACCAGGCTCTGGCCGAGCGGGGGAACCGGACCGCCTTTGACCGGCTGCTGGCAAATTCCAGCTACTGGCTGGTGGCTTCCTTCATGATCAGCTCGTTTCTCAATTTCACCCTGGCCCGCTACCTGTTGAAGAGTCCGCCCGGCTCGCCGGAGTTCAATGCCGAGATTGCACGAATGCAGGTCCTGAGCTGGCCGGTCATCGTGATTCCCAGCATGGTCATGACCATGGCCGCGCTTTGGTACCTGATCCGCGGCCTGACAAAATTGACGGGGCTTAAGTTGGATCATCTGTTCCACCCCGCCCCGGAAAAAAAATAGGCCCGCCACCGAGGCGGGCCGGAAGGCGCAGGCGCGGCGGCGTGCGCCTCAGCGCTGCTCCATCGGGATATAGTCGCGCATGACGGGCCCCACGTAGATCTGGCGCGGACGATAGATGCGTCCTTTGGGGTTGGAGGCCACCTCATGCCAGTTGGCGATCCAGCCGGGCGTCCGGCCGATCGCGAACATGACCGTGAACAAGTTCGTCGGGATCCCAAGCGCCCGCATGATGATGCCCGAGTAAAAGTCGACATTCGGGTAGAGCTTGCGGGAAACGAAGTACTCGTCCTGCAGCGCGGCGCGCTCAAGGTTCTGGGCGATCTTGAGCAGCGGATCCTGAATGCCGAGCTTGGTCAGCACCTCCTCACAAGCCTTGCCGATGATCTTCGCGCGCGGGTCGAAGTTGCGATACACCGCATGGCCGAAGCCCATGAGCCGGTTGCTCTTGCTGCCCGAGCGGGCGGCCGCGATGAAGCGGGTGCCGTCGTCGCCTTCGTCATGAATGGACTGAAGCATCTGCATGACGGCGGCGTTGGCGCCCCCGTGCAGTGGCCCGGACAGTGCATTAATACCCGCCGCAACGGAGGTGAAAAGATTGGCGGCCGAGGAACCGACCATCCGGACGGTCGAGGTCGAGCAGTTCTGCTCATGATCGGCGTGGAGGAGCAGCAGCAAATTCAAGGCGCGGGTGACTTCCGGAATGCCCGCATAGTCCTGATAGGGCTCCGAGAACATCATGTGCAGAAAATTGTCGGCAAACGGGATGTCCTTCGGAAAAATAAAGGGGAGGCCCTTTTGGTAGCGATAGATCATCGCGCCCAGGGTGCGGACCTTCGAAATCAGCATCGCCGCCGTCAGGTCGAAATTTTGTAGGTCCTGCTCAAAGTTATTCGTCGCCAGCTGCGGGTGGAACGCCGGCAGGGCCGACACAAGCGAGCTGAGCATCGCCATCGGCGGGGCATTCTTGGGGAAACCCTCAAACAAACGGTGCATCTGGGTCTCGATCGCCGCATTCTCGCGCATCCGCTGACCGAATTCCTTGCGCTGTTGCGGCTTTGGGAGCTGGCCATAGACGATCAGGTAGGCCGTCTCCACGAAATTGCTGTGCGCGGCCAGTTGGTCGATCGGGTAACCGCGGTGGCGGAGGATGCCGTTATCACCATCCAGGTAGGTGATCGCGCTCTCGCAGGAGCCGGTGTTGCCATAACCTTGATCGTAGCAGATATAGCCGGTGTCCGCCCTGAGCTTGCGCGTGTCGATCGCCTTTTCGCCTTCACTCCCGACAATAATGGGAAGCGAGATGTCTTGATCGGCGATTTTCAGGGTAGCGGGGGAAGGCTGCATCCTGCCACAGAGAGCAAATTTCGCTCCGCTTGCAAAGAAAAGTGAAGCGCGAGGGAATTACCCCTGCAGCCATAAGGGCCCACCGACCGTCGGGTTAGGAACCCGAATCGCTAGCGGGTACCCGCGAGGAACCCAGCCCGGGCGACCGCCGCAAAATTGCGGTAGATCTGCAGGCCCTTGGCCTGACTCTTCTCCGGATGGAACTGGGTGGCAAAGCAGCGCCCGCGGCCGATCGCAGCCGTGAAGGCCCCGCCGTAATCGCACTCGGCCAGCACCAGCGCCGGATCGGCGGGCGCGCAATGGAAACTGTGCACGAAATAGAACGCCTCCCCCTCCGTGCTCAGTCCGGACCGAAGGGGAGAATCCGGCTGAACGAAGCGCACGGTGTTCCAGCCCATGTGAGGGATCTTGTACTCCGGGGCCCGCCGGAACCGCACCACGCGACCGGGGAACACGCCCAAACCGGCCACGCCACCCCCCTCCGAAAATTCAAACAGCGCCTGCATACCCAGACACACGCCCAGAAACGGCCGGTCCGCCGCGATCCACTCCCGCACCGTTTCAGCCAGCCCCGTCGCCCGGAGGGAGGCCACACAGTCGCGCAGCGCTCCCACCCCGGGCAGCACCAGGCCCGCGGCGTTCACCGACCGGGACTCCTCCGGAGTGCGGACCACGTGCGGCGAAGCGCCCACGGCCTCAAGGGCCTTGGTGACACTGCGCAGGTTGCAGATTCCGTTGTCGATGACAGCGATGACGGGAGCGGACATCTGCAGCAACGTAGCCGCGCAGGGCGTCGGCGCCACCTGAAAATCGCCGTCTGCCGCTGTGCCACGACCTCGCGGCGTGGATCAAATTCACGCCGAGCCACGTGGGGTGCCGGAGGAGGACTCCCTGCTGACCCCGCCCGCTCCGGCCCCTTCCTCAGGCTGACGGCCGGCGCATCCGTGGCACCGGATTCCTGAAACCTGACCTCTTTCCCTCAGATCTTGCCCTTGGTGCTCGGCAGCTGATCGGCCGCGCGCGGCTCGATCTGCGTGGCGGCATCCATCGCGCGCGCGAGGCCCTTGAAGATCGCTTCCGCCACATGGTGCGGCTCCTCGCCGTACTCGAGCGTCACGTGCAGGTTGGCCCCCAGCGCATTGCTAAAGGCCCGGCAAAATTCCTTCACCAAGACGATGTTGAAATCGCGCACGAACTGGGTGGGCGCCTCGACTTGGTAGACCAAGTGGGGCCGGCCACCGATGTCGACAACCACCCGCGCCAGCGATTCATCCATCGGAAGAAGAAAAAAGCCGTAGCGCTTGATCCCGAGTTTTTCGCCCAGGGCCTGCTTGAAGGCATCGCCCAGCACCAAGCCCACATCCTCCACGGTGTGGTGATAGTCGACTTCAACATCGCCCTTGCAGCGTACTTCGAGGTCGAAGAGGCCGTGCTTCGCAAAGAGCGTAAGCATGTGGTCGAAGAACGGCACGCCCGTGTCGATCTTTGAGCGGCCAGCCCCGTCCACGGCCAGCGTCAGGGCAATATCGGTCTCCGCCGTCTTGCGGGTCAGGTTTGCTTTGCGGTCTTGAGCCATGCGTCGATTGCTTCGTTGACGGCGAGCATCTCGTCGTCGTTGCCGACGCTGATGCGAAGGAAGGAGGCGGTCAAGGCGTGGCTGGGGAAGTACCGCACCAGGATTCGCCGGGAGAGCAGGAAGTCATCGAGCGACTTTGCCACCGCCGGGCCGCTCTGGCCGGCGGCATCGCGCGGCTCCGTGAAGATGAAATTGGCCTGCGAGGGATAGGTGAACCAACCAAGTTTGGCGCCCCATTCATGCACATAGAAATCCCGCGTAGCCTTTATCTTGTCGATGATCGCCGCGTAATAGTCCGGATCCCCCAGCGCCGCGATGGCCGCGGCCTGGGAGAGCCGGTTGACATTGTAGCTGTCGCGCACGCGATCGAGCAGATCGATCACCTCGGCGTGGGCGAGCGCGTAACCCACCCGGATGCCCGCGAGGGCGTGTGCCTTCGAGAGCGTGCGGGTGATCACCAGGTTCGGGTGCTGCGCCAGCAGAGGCACGGCGTTTTCCCGGGCAAATGGCGCGTACGCCTCGTCAACCACCAGCAGTCCCGTGAAGCGCGCGAGGACCGCGCTGATTTCCCGGTTCGAGAAGGCCACGCCGGTCGGTGCATTGGGCGAGGTCAGGAAGAAGGCCCGCGCGCCGGACGCGGCAATTGCCTCCACCGGCAATGCCATTTCCCGCGTGAACGGCACCACCGCAGTCGCGCCATCCTGGATCGCGACCAGCACCGGATAGAGCGAGTAGCTGGGGAACGTGAACCCGGTCGGCGCCGACGGCCCGCCGAAGCAGCGCACCAGGAGGTTGAGCACATCGTCGGAGCCATTGCCCACGATGACGTTCTCCTCCCGCAGGCCATGGAGTGCGGCGATTTGACGGCGAAGCGGGCTGCTCTGCGGATTCGGGTAGAGCCGCAGGGCATCCCCCGCCGCCTCAAGTTCATGGCGGATCGCCTCGGCCACTCGCGGGCTCGGCGCGTAGGGGCACTCGTTGGTGTTGAGCTTTACCCAGCCGGGCCCCGTCGGCTGCAAGCCCGGGGTGTAGGCATGGAGCTTGCCGACATGCGGGAGGACGAGAGAGGAAGCGGAGGGCATCGGAAGTGAAAGAAGCTAGAATTTGGTAGCTAGAATCTAGAATGGAAACCAAACGAGCGGATGAACCTGAAACGCAGGTCGAAGCGCCCTTCTCGATTCCAAATTCTCGCTTCTAGATTCTTGAACCGCTTCGCGGCCTCAGAGCGCTCGGATCTTCACGGAGCGGCCGTGAGCATCGAGCTTTTCCATCGCGGCGAATGCAGAGACGACCGGTTCGGCCTTGCGCACGCTTCCGCGGTCGTAGCGAATCAGGCTGGTGCGACGCATGAAGTCAGCAACCCGCAACCCGCTAAAGAACCGGCCGGCACGACCCGTGGGCAGCACGTGGCTGGGGCCTGCGGTGAAGTCGCCCAAGGCGGTCGGCGTGTGATTCCCCAGCATGATCGCCCCTGCCGTGGTGATGGTGCGCACGAGCGTCTTCTCGGCGCTGTCCTTCACAAGCAACTCGAGGTGCTCGGGTGCCACATAATTCGCGACCTGGGCCGCCTCGGTCAGATTCCGGACCTGAATCGCCAGAAAACCTTCCGCCAGAACGCGCTGCGTCTTCTCCGTGCGGCTGAGGAACTTGATCTGGGTCAGCATTTCCGCATGGATCGCCTGGATCAGTTCGAGGGAGGTCGCGACGAGGAAGACCTTTTCCCGGCCGGAGCCATGCTCGGCCTGAGCCAGCAGATCAGCGGCCGCGAAGTCCGGCCGGGCCGTTTCGTCGGCCACCACCATGACTTCGCTCGGACCGGGCAGCGAATCCACCCCGACCGTGCCAAACACCTGACGCTTGGCTTCGCAGACATAGGCGTTGCCGGGTCCAAAGACCTTATCAACCGCGGGAACGGTCAGGGTGCCAAACGCCATCGCACCCACCGCCTGCACACCGCCAATCCGATAAACTTCTTCGACGCCCACAAGGTCGAGCGCGGCCAGCAGCCCGTCTGAAATGCGCCCCTGCGGGTTGGAGGGCGTAAAAACCGCGATCTCCGGACATCCGGCGATCTTCGCTAAGGTGGCCGTCATCAGGACCGTAGAGACGAGGGGAACCTCGCCGCCCGGAACATAGAGGCCCACCCGGCGGATGGGGTGGTGAACCTCGCCCACCATCGCGCCGTGCTTGTTCTTCCCCGTCCAGCCCTCCGGCAAACCCTTCTGATTGAAGGCGAGAATGTTCTCGTAGGCCGCAGTCATGGCCTTGCGCTCAGCCGGACCCAATCGCTTGGCGGCCGCCGCCAAATCCGATGCCTTCAGCCGGAAATCGCGAGCCCGGAGCTTGGCCCCGTCAAACTTCGCGGCATAGTAGGAGACCGCTTCGTCCCCTCGATGCCGCACATCGGCCAGGATGGCGGCCACGGAGTCGGCGATCTCACGGGTGACAATCGTGCCGCGGCAAAAATCAGCCAGGTCGGTGTCGAAAGATTTGGAGGCAAACGAGAGGAGGCGCACGGTAAGCAGTATTCCAAAGGGACTTACCTAATTGCGCCGCGGGGCGCGAGACGGAAATAGTCGCCCAAGCACTAGGGGCGCCCGACCGGGGGAAGCGAAAACTCCGTCGCCGGAAAGGTCTCGTTGACCGTAATCTGATCAAAAGTGACCGCGACAACACGATCGCTGCCGTCAGGTAATCTTGTGGTGGTAATAACTTTACGAGAGAATCGGATCCCCGACGCCATCAATTCACCCTCCTCGCGGATTCGCTCACCCTGGTCTGTCTCGGTCAGCAGCAGGCGGCCGGTTACCCGGTCAAAATAGCGGAAAAAGATGATCTGGTTGTCGTGCAGGAACGCAATCTTGTGCGCGCGGACGCCATCCACGGTGGCGTCGCCCAAGTCCTCCAGCCGGCCGCCGCGTTGCTCAAGCCCACGGTGAAAGGCGAGGTTCTCCCACGTGGTCGCGCGCAGCCGCTTGATCTGCTCGATCTCCAGCAGAGTCAGTCGCCAGCGAGTCGGGTCCGCGGGATCAACCACGCGCTGCCAAGCCTCGTAGTCGTCGAGGGCCGTCACCTCCACCCGGTCCTCCAAGGTGACGACCATGCGCTGGCGAAAGGGAACCTGAAACACGATTTCGATCTGGGCCTTGAACGGTCGGGGGCCCTCCGGCGTCGCCAAGGTGGTTTCGGCGGTCCCCACATACCGGACCGAACGCACGGCGCTGAGCGTCGCCTCCGGCCCGTAGACCGAACGGGCCAGGGCCACTGTTGCCGCCACGTCCCCGCGCACCTGAGCGCAGCCCAACAAGGCCAGCACCGGGATAAGTCGAAGGAACGCTTTCATGAGTTGGGTTTGGTCACGGCCCAGGGACAGGGGTGCGACGAAAAAGAGCCCTCTTATTCCCACTCAATCGTCGCGGGCGGCTTCGAGCTGATGTCGAGCACGACCCGCGAAACCCCGCGCACCTCGTTGGTGATGCGGTTGGAAATGCGCTGGAGCAGATCGTACGGCACCCGGGACCAGTCTGCCGTCATCGCATCGATGCTCTCCACCACCCGGACCGCGATCACGTAGGCGTAGTTGCGTTCATCGCCAATGACTCCGACCGATTTGACCGGGAGGAATACGCAGAATGACTGCCACACTTTCCAGTAGAGGCCAGAGGTCATCATTTCCTCCTGCAGGATGGCGTCGGCGTTGCGGAGAATCTCGAGCTTGTCAGGGGAAATGTCGCCCAGAACACGCACGCCCAGGCCCGGACCGGGGAAAGGCTGGCGCCAGACCACTTCCTTGGGGAGGCCCAAGGCGGTCCCGACGGCGCGCACCTCGTCCTTGAAAAGTTCGCGCAGCGGTTCCAGCAGCTTGAGCTTCATCCGTGCGGGCAGGCCGCCCACATTGTGGTGGCTCTTGATCAGCGCCGCCGGGTTGTTGCCAATCGCCACGCTCTCGATGACGTCGGGGTAAAGCGTGCCTTGAGCGAGGAAGTCCGCCTGACGGCCGATGTCCTTGAGGGCCTTTTCGAAGACCTCGACGAAGGTCACGCCGATGATCTTGCGCTTCCTTTCCGGGTCCGTGACCCCGCGGAGGCGGGACAGAAAGAGCTTTGAGGCGTCCACGACACGGAGGTCGATCTTGAAATTACGCGCATAGAGCGACTCCACCGTCTCGCGCTCTCCCTTGCGGAGGAGACCGTTGTCGACGAAGACGCAGACCAACTGACGGCCAATCGCCTGATGGATGAGGGCGGCCGCCACGGAGGAATCGACGCCACCCGACAAGCCAAGGATGACATGGGAGGATCCGACCTGGGCGCGGATGTCGGCGACCGACTTCTTGATGTAATCCTTCGTGGTCCAGTCCTGCCGGGCCTTGCAGACCCCGAGCAGGAAATTGCGAATGACGTCCACGCCCCGCTCCGTGTGGAAAACCTCGGGGTGAAACTGAATGCCGTAGAAATTCTTTTTCAGGTTTTCGATCACCGCCAACTCCGAGTTGTCGGTGGTGCCGATCGCGGTGAAGCCTGGCGGGAGCTTGGTCAGTCGGTCGCCATGCGAGTTCCAGACACGCAGCTTCTTCGGCAGCTTCGAGAAAAGGCGACCGGCCTTCCGGATGGAAAGCGTGCCGTGACCGTACTCGCGGTGCTCGCTCTTGGCCACCTGCCCGCCGAGCAGATGCCCCATCAGCTGGATCCCATAGCAGATGCCAAGCACGGGCACGCCCAGATCGAACAGGGCGCGATCCGGAATGGGCGCCCGCTTGGAGAAGACGCTGCTCGGACCACCGGAGAGGATGATGCCGATCACGCCGTCCGCCTTGAGCTGGGCCGCCGGGGTCGCGTAGTGGTAGATCTTCGAATAGACCTGACACTCGCGGATGCGACGGGCGATGACCTGCGTGTATTGGGAGCCGAAATCCAGGACGGCGATCGTCTGAGCCATAGGGGAAGAAAGACGGGGGCCCGGATGGAATCAAGCCGGAGTAAGCGACATTTCCGCGGAAAATGGGTTGAGCGCCCGGGGGCCCGGCCACCGGGCTAGAAACGGAGGCGACTGTTCACGTGGGCGCACTTCGGGCAGGGGACGGTGGCGACCTCACCTCGTGCGGAATACAGATGGTCGCAGCGGATACAGTGAAAGGTGGCGCGCCCGCGGCCTGCCGCTGAGTGGGCATGATCCCGACGATCATAGTAGAACCAAAGCCCGAGAAAGCCGGCGGCGAGAAGGAAGCAGAAGAAGACGATGCCAGTCACCAGATCGAACACAGGGAGCATACTGGCGGCGGAGGCGCGCAACCGGCAAGCCCGGGGTGAGGCCCGCCGCTGGGGCACAAAAAAGGCGTCCCGCCGGTGCGGGACGCCTTGAGATAATCGGAGGCGAAGGGGGGCTTAGGCCTGCTTCGGAACTTCGTCCTGCTTCGGAACTTCGTCCTGCTTCGGGGATTCGGCCGGGGCCGCTTCAGCCGCGGGAGCCTCATCCTTCTTGGGGGCCTTCTTGCCCTTGGCGGCACCCTTCTTCTTGGCCTTCTTGTAGCCCTGGTCGTCCGCCTTGACGAACTCGATCAGTGCCATTTCGGCCGCGTCGCCCTGACGCTGGGCGCCAAGCTTGTAGATGCGGGTGTAGCCGCCGGGACGATTGGCGAATTCCTTCACCTTCTCGCCGAACAGCAGCTCAATGGCCGCCGGGTCGCGCACATCGCGCGAGGCGAGGCGCCGGAGATGGAGAATGTCCTTCTTGTCGGTCTTGGCCGCGGCCTGCTTGGCCTTGGTCACGACCTTCTCGACGAACGGACGGAGAGCCTTGGCCTTGGCCAGGGTCGTCTCGATGCGGCCGTGCGTGATGAGCGAGGCGGCCATGTTGGAGAGCATCGCGGCGCGGTGCTCACGGCTGACGCCGAGGGAGGCGTGGTGTTTATTGTGACGCATGGGTGGTTTGGTTTGGGTACGGCCCCCGATCGGCAATCCTTCCGCAGCGTTGGGCGGACAGGACGGCGCGAGGACCGAAAATTGCGGATTGCGGAATTTGGACTGCGGAATGGATAAACGCGGATGGCGGAGAAACTCCGCAATCCGCGTTCAAAAATCCGCAATTCCTCAGAGCTCTTTCTTGGTGTCGAGCAGGCGCTCGTCGAACTTCATGCCGAGCGAGAGGCCGAGGGCTTCGAGCTTCTCCTTGATCTCGTTCAGCGACTTCTTGCCGAAGTTGCGGTACTTGAGCATCTCCTGCTCGGTCTTCATCGCCAGCTCGCCGACCGTGGTGATGTTGGCGTTATTGAGGCAGTTGGCGGCGCGGACCGACAGCTCGATCTCGTTGACCGACATGTTGAGGAGCTTGCGGAGCTTGTTCTGCTCCTCGCTGACCTCGCTCTGCTGGCTCTCGAACTCATAGGCTTCGTCGCTGACGCGATCGAAGACATCGAGGTGATGCTTGAGGATCGAGGCGGACTGCTTGAGGGCGTCGTCCGGGTTGATGCGACCGTCGGTCCAGACCTCGAGGATGAGCTTGTCGTAATCGGTGATCTGGCCAACGCGCGTCGCCTCGACGGCGTACTTGACGAGCCGGACGGGAGAGAAGAGCGAGTCGATCGAAATGACCCCGATAGCCTGCTCCTCCTTCTTGTTCAGCTCCCCCGGGCAGTAACCGCGGCCAGTCTTGATCTCGATCTCGGCCTCGAACGTGCGGGCCTTGTCGAGGGTGCAGATGACCTGGTCGGGATTGACGATGGTGATGTTGGAATCGGCCTGGATGTCAGCGGCGGTGACGGCGCCGGCCTTGCTGGCCTTGATTCCGAGGGTGATTGCCTCGCGCTTGGTCGAGACAACGAGGATCTTCTTCAGGTTCAGAACGATGTCGGTGACATCCTCGACGACTCCGTCGATGCTCTGGAACTCGTGGTTGACGCCCTCGATCTTGATCGAGGAGATGGCGGCACCCTCGATCGAGCTGAGGAGCACGCGGCGGAGGGAGTTGCCGATCGTGTGACCGTAGCCGGCCTCGAAGGGCTCGGCGATAAACTTGCCATAGGTCGGCGTGGCGCCTTCCTCGACCTTCGTGAGCTTGTTGGGGAGTTCGAACTTACCGAGGCGTTTGGGCATGGCGGGCTCTGAGTTGGAAGTGTGGTTGGAAAGGATGCGGTGAACGCTTAGAAGCGCGAGTAGAACTCAACGATCAGCTGCTCATTGATGCCCTGCTCCATCTCGTCGCGGTTCGGGAGACGGTTGACGACCGCCTTGAACTGCTCGGCATTGAGCGCGAGCCATCCCGGGACGTTGCGCGCCCGGTTCTCCTCAAGATTGCGGGTCGCGATCTGGCGCGAAGTCGGGCTGTTCCTGATCTCGATCTCATCCCCAACCTGGACGTTGTAGGACGCGATGTCGACCTTGTGCCCGTTCACGCGGACGTGGCCGTGATTGACGATCTGCCGGGCAGCCGCACGGCTCTTGGCGAAGCCGAGAGAGTAGATCACGCTGTCGAGACGCGTCTCGAGGAGCTGCAGGAAGCGCTCGCCGGTGACGCCGCGCTCGCGCTTGGCACTCTCAAACATGCGGCGGAACTGGCGCTCCAGCAGGCCGAACGTGTAACGAAGCTTCTGCTTCTCGTTCAGGCCGACCGCGTACTCGGAGAGCTTGCGGCGGAGCTTCGGGCCGTGCTGCCCCGGAGGATACTGACGTTTCTCGAAGGCTTTGGTGGCACCAAAGATCGGCTGGTTGAAGCGCCGGCTGATGCGGGTGGTGGGTCCGATGTAACGAGCCATGGAAAGGAAGTTTTAAATTTTAAATTTCAGATCTCAGATGCGCAGCAGCGCCTTAGACGCGACGACGCTTGCGGGGGCGGCAGCCGTTGTGAGGAACCGGCGTGACGTCGACGATCGAAACGATCTCAAGGCCAATGGCCTGGAGGGCGCGGATCGCACTGTCACGACCGAGGCCGGGACCGGAAACACGAATGACCACGTCCTTGAGGCCGTGGGACATCGCATTGCGGGCGGCGTCCTGGGCCACGACCTGGGCGGCGTAGGCGGTCGACTTGCGCGAACCGCGAAAGTTGCACTTGCCGGCGCTCGACCAGGAAATGACCTGACCCTTCTGGTCGGTGATCGAGACGATCGTATTGTTGAAGGAGGCCAGGATGTTGGCGAAACCAGAAACAACGTTCTTGGAACCCTTCGCCTTGCGGACCTTGATGACACCCAGCTCCTCCTTGAGGAGATCTTCAGCCGTAGGCTGCTTGGCGACACCGCCAATGAGCTCGACCGGCTTTTCCGGAGCCGGAGCGGCGCCGTCGGCCTTCGGGGCCTTGGCGGGCTTGCTGTCGGCAGCGGGAGCGGTCTTCGCCGGATTTTCGGCGGAGGCAGCGGCCTTCGGGGCCTTTTCTTTCTTGGGAGCGGACTTTTCTTCGGCCATGACGGGAGTGGTTTATTCTTTGGCTTTGGTGACACCCACGGTGCGGCGGGGTCCCTTGCGAGTGCGGGCGTTGGTGCTCGTGCGCTGACCGCGGACGGGCAGGCTCTTGCGGTGGCGGACGCCACGGTAGCAATTGATGGCCTGAAGTCGCTTCAGGTTGCCGGCGAGTTCGCGGCGGAGGTCGCCCTCGACGACCCACTTGTGCTCAGTGATCACGTGAAGAATCTTGTTGAGCTGTTCCTCCGTGAGATCCTGGGAACGGGTCTCGGCGTTTACGCCGGCCTCAACCAGGATCTGGTCGGCGCGGGCGGGGCCGATGCCGTAAATATAGCGGAGGGAGTACGCGACTTTCTTCTTCGCGGGAATTTCAACACCGAGGAGACGTGGCATGTGGGTTTGAGTTGAGAGTTGGCAGTTGAGAGTGAGAGGGAAAAGACAGGAAAGGGATTCAGGCCGGGAGCGCGGTCAGAGCATGGACCGAGGCCGTGGTGGATCGGGGGACCGTGAGGATCTCAGGCCCCCGCTCCGTCGTGAGCACCGTGTGCTCGAAGTGGGCGGAGGGAGAACCGTCGGTTGTCACGACCGTCCACCCATCAGAGAGCGTTTTCGTCCGGTGGCCGCCGCGATTCACCATGGGTTCGATCGCGAGCGTCATGCCGGGCTTGATCACGTCGCCCTTGCCCCGCTTGCCGAAATTGGGGATCTGCGGCTCCTCGTGCATCGAGATGCCGACCCCGTGGCCAACCAGATCGCGGACGACGCTAAAGCCGTTGGCTTCGACGTGAGTCTGGATCGCATGCGAGATGTCACCGATGCGATGACCAATCTGGGCCTGGGCGACTCCGATGCGAAGGGCTTCCTCGGTGACGTGCAGCAATTTCTCGTTCTCCGGAGAGATCAGGCCCACCGGCATCGTCAGCGCGTTATCGCCGATATAACCATTGGCCCAGACCACCACATCGAGGGAAACGAGATCGCCGTCGTGCAGGACCCGCTTGAGGGAACCGATGCCGTGGACAACCTCTTCGTTGACCGAGATGCAGGTGTGGGCCGGAAAGCGGCGTGAGCCGATTTGATAGCCGTAACAGGCGCTGCGTGCGCCGAGCTTTGCCATGAACTCCCGGCCCGCCTGGTCCAAGTCAAAGGTCGTCACCCCGGGCCGGACCAAGTCCTTGAGTTGATACAGGACCGTGGAGGCGATCGCACACGCTTCGCGCATCCGCGCGATGCCTTCCTTGTTCTTGAGGGGAATGCCCATCAGGAGAGGAAGGCGTCGGCCGCGACAACGTCGTGGCCGAGGGTGCGATAGTGGTCGACAACAACCGAAGACAACGGAGTTGTTTCGGGGAGGAGACAGGCGGTGAGTTGTTCACCGCGTGCCTCCAGCCATTCGTCGAAAACCTTGGCTTGGAGCAACGTAGCCGGGAAGTCCGCTAGGACGAAGCCCGCATCAGGTTTACGCGTCCAAAACCACCGCCGGAGTACGGCGAGAAGGGTCTCATCCGACGCGGCGAAGCCACGCTGGAGAGCCTGCCCGGCCTGGCGACCGAGTGGCGTTTGACGCGAAATCTCCGACCGCACCAGTTGGGTCGAAGAGACGTGCTCAATATTCAAAGAACGGGACCGATCGGCCAGCGCTGGACTGGAACCACCGAGGATCAGGAGTTTAGCCTTCGCAGGGTTGCCGCGAAAGGAAAAGGATAAGAACGTGGTCGGCCCCACCACGGAAGTAAAGGACTAATTTGCCGCGCCAAATTGGCGCCAAAGCCAGATGGCCAGACCGAGGACAAGCATGCCTCCCATGAACGCGCTAAGCTTCAAGACGGCGTCCGAGCTGGCCGCTTCACCCAGGGCGGACTGCTGCGTCGTGCTCCGGGCGCGGATGCGACCCTTCTTCAGAAAACCATCGTAGTGACGCTGAAGCAGGAAAGTCTCAATCTGGCGCATCGTATCAAGGATGACGCCCACCGTGATCAGCATGCCGGTGCCGCCGAAGAAGATCGCAATGCGTTGGGGCACGTTGAGCTCGAACAGCAGCACGTCGGGCATGACCGCGATCACGGTCAGGAAGATGGCGCCGGCAAGGGTCAGGCGCGTCATGATGAAATCAAGGAATTGCGCGGTCGGCTCGCCGGGGCGGACGCCCGGGATGTAGCCGCCGTACTTCTTGAGATCATCGGCGATCTGGATCGGCTTGAACATGACCGAGACCCAGAAGTAGCTGAAGAACAGGATCAGCGTGGTCATGCTCGCATAGTAGACCCAGTGACCGCGGAGCAGGTTGTTGGCAAAGTCGACAAGGAAGCGAAGGTCGAACGCCGCGCCGATCTGCGAGAAGATCTGCTGTGGGAAAAGGAGGATTGCGCTGGCGAAGATCACCGGCATGACGCCCGAGTAATTGACCTTGAGTGGGAGAAAGGAACTCTGGCCGCCCATCACCTTGTTACCCACGACGCGCTTGGCATACTGCACCGGGATCTTTCGCTGCCCCTGGACAACCATGATGATGCCCATGGTCACGAGGACAAAGAGCGAAACCATCACGATGCCCTGCGGAAGGCCGAGCGTCTGCACGCCGACGGGAGCGAAGAAGAGCTGATAGGTCGCCGAAGCCGCGCCGGGGATGTCGGCGAGGATGCCAACCGTGATCAAAAGGGAGACGCCGTTGCCAATGCCACGCTGCGTGATCTGTTCGCCGAGCCACATCAGAAGCAAGCAGCCGGCGGTCATGATGATGACCGAGGTCACGAGGAACCACGCCTTGCT
>CAMAXB010000009.1 GCA_945862035.1 Opitutus sp. GAS368 | reverse complement strand
ATGGCGCGTACATCAAGTTTGTCGAGGATGCGGCTCGCTTGGTATACGCCGAGCTGGCCAAGGACCGTCGCATCCTCGACTTCCAGGTCGCCTGCTCTCACCTCGAGTCCCTGCACTCGCACGACGCGGTGAGCGTCATCTGCAAGGGGGTCAAGGGCGGCTTCAGCGCCGACTTCACGAACTTCCAGTCGCTCGTGTGCTGATGGAGCAAAGGTTGCCGCGGATTTCACGGATTAACACCGATAGGATCCATGATTCACGAGGAACTCAGCGGAAGAATCACCGGAGCGGCGATGAAGGTCCTGAACGAGCTCGGACCCGGATTGGATGACAAATTATACGAACGGGCACCGGTGATTGAGCTCAGGCGCAGTGGACACCGAGTAGATCAACAGAAAGGTTATCTCGTCTACTACGCTGGTGACTTGATTGGAAACCTGATCCCTGACGC
This sequence comes from Opitutus sp. GAS368, assembly GCA_945862035.1. Classification (GTDB taxonomy): domain Bacteria; phylum Verrucomicrobiota; class Verrucomicrobiia; order Opitutales; family Opitutaceae; genus CAMAXB01. Next base: position 23,774 of record CAMAXB010000009.1, on the reverse strand, counting down.
GATCGTGGATGATCTTGTGATTGCTGATCCTAAAGTCGTTGATGCGTCCAATGAAACGAACGTTCGACCGATGCTCGGCTATCTGGCCATCACCAAGCTTGAGCTAGCGCTGCTCTTGAATTTCAAACATGCCAAACTCTAATGGAAACGCATCGTCCGTGAGCATTCGATCTAATCCGCGTTCATCCGCGCAATCCGCCGGAAAGCTCGGCCCGGTCATTCTCATTACCGGAGCTTCCCAGGGTATTGGGGCGGCGATTGCGAAGGTGTTTGCGCGCGAGGTTGGCGGGGTGCGGCTGGCACTGGTGGCGCGCAACGGACGGACGCTGGCCACGACGGCGCGGGCCTGTGTCAAGGCCGGGGCGAAGGCGGAGGTCTTCGTCTGTGACGTGGCCGACGAGGGCGCGGTCTCGTCGCTGGCCGCGGCGGTGACGAAGCGCTTCGGTTCGGTCGATGTCCTGATCAACAATGCGGGCGTTTTCGCCGGCGCGCCCTTTGCCGAACTGGCTGTGGCGGAGTTTGACCGGATCGTCTCGGCTAATCTGCGGAGCGCGTTTCTGGTCACGCGGGCCTTTCTTCCGGCGATGACGCGCCGCGGGCGCGGCGACGTCTTTTTCATGAGTTCGATCGCTGGGCTGGGCGCGTATCCAAATGCGGCCGCGTATTGCGCGGCCAAGTGTGGGGTGACCGGGCTCGCCCAGGTTTTGCGGGCCGAGACGAAGGAGAAGGGGATCCGGGTGTGCTGCGTGCATCCGGGCGCGACCTGGACGTCGTCCTGGTCCGCGAGCGGGGTGGCGCGAGAACGCATCATGCCGGCGGCCGATGTGGCGCGGGCCTTCCTCGACATCTACCGCCTCGGGCGGAACACGGTGGTAGAGGAAATAGTGCTTCGGCCGCAGCGCGGGGACGTCTAGTTTCGGAAACCGGCGGCGGCGCCTGGACCGGACCGGATCCCATTCCCCTCCTCAGGACGACGTGTCGGTGCGCGGCGGAGCCAGCGGCACGTAGCGCCGCCGGCGCGAGGCGGGGCCGATAGTCGGGACGCGGACGGCGGCGGGCGTGTAGGCCTTGCGGCAGTAACCGGCGAGGGCGGGGTCGGCGGCGCAGCGCAGCTGGAAATCCTGCATCCGTTGGAAGAGTCCGAGGAGCTGGTCGGGCAGCGGGTACTGATCGAGGCCCGATTGTTCGAGCGCCCGTAGCATCTCATGCGTGGCCTCAAGAGTGGAGAGGCAGCCCTCCTGCGGCTGCTGCTTGATCACGTAGCGGCTCGGGCTGGAGCTGATGAACATGACGCGTGGCAGGCGCTGCAGGCTCGGGCTGAGCCGGAGCATCTTGCGGGCGCCGCTCCAGGTGGAATCGAGGAGGAAGACGAGCAGGGTGCGCCCGCCGAGGTCTGCGGCAGTCAGTCCGCCGGCGGAGAGATTGCGGGCGTCTGGGCCGGGGTAGAGCAGCACGGGGAAGTAGCGGGGATCGTGGATCAGGGCCTGCACGGCCTCATGCTCATCGAACCCGATGCCCATGTGCAGTTCGCTGTTGGCGAGGCAGAGATGGGTTAGGCGGCCGGTGGCGGCCTTTTCCTGCTTGTATTCCTTGGGGTGCATCAGGAAGACGAAGCGCGTGCGCGTCGCCATCGGCGAGATGGAGGGGCACCAGCACAGCGTCTTCGGCCAGAAGCAGCGGTAGCAGGTTTCGCGGGACATGGGAGCGGAAGTCTGCGGCGCGTCGGGAGGTCGTACAGAGGATTCTGGCGCGCTTGGCCGACGGTGGCGGGGCCATCCTGGGCCCGATTCTCAAGCCCGGGAGCTGGAAGCTCCCGCCACTTTGGCTGACCTGCGCTACAGCAGGCCGCCCTGCACGCTGCCCGGCGACGTCAGTCCAATTGCGGTGTAGCCCTTGGGGGTGAGCATGCGGCCCTGCGGCGTGCGCTGCAGATAGCCCTCCTGAATGAGGAAGGGTTCATGCACTTCCTCGAGGGTCTCGGCTTCCTCGCCGACGGCGACCGCGATGGTGCCGAGGCCGACGGGACCGCCGCGATAATTCTCGGCCATGCAGCGCAGGACGCGCTTATCCATCTCGTCGAGCCCGCGCGCATCGATCTCGAGCAGTTCGAGCGCGGCGGCCGCGGCCGCGCGCGTGATGCGGCCGCTGGCGCGCTCCTGCGCGAAGTCGCGGCAGAAATTGATGAGATTGTTGGCGATGCGGGGCGTGCCGCGGGCGCGGCTGGCGATTTCCTCGGCGCCGCTGTCGTCGATCGCGACCTTGAGCAGGTCGCAGGACCGCTTGACGATGCCCACGAGGGTGGCGGCGTCATAGTAGTCGAGGCGCGTCTGCAGCGTGAAGCGGGAGCGGAGCGGGGCGGTGAGCAGACCGGCGCGGGTGGTGGCGCCGACCAGCGTGAAGCGTGGGATTGAGAGGCGGACGCTGCGGGCGTTGGGGCCCTGGTCGATCATGATATCGAGGCGGAAATCTTCCATCGCGCTGTAGAGATACTCCTCGACCGTCTTCGGGATCCGGTGGATCTCGTCGATAAACAGGATGTCGCCCTCCTCCAGACTGGTTAGCAGGCCGGCGAGGTCCCCTGCCTTCTCGACCACGGGACCCGAGGTGACGCGGACCTGCTTGCCGAGTTCGTGGCCGAGGATGAAGGCGAGGGTGGTCTTGCCGAGACCGGGGGGGCCGCTGAGCAGGATGTGGTTCAGGGCCTCGCCGCGGCGTTTGGCGGCGCCGACCATGACCTGGAGGCGCTCGACGGTCCGGGGCTGTCCGGTGAAGTCCGCAAACGACAGCGGCCGCAGCGCGGCCTCGGCGGGGGAGACGGGGGTGGTGAGGGCGCCCGTGATGAATCCTACCCCGGTCGGCGCGGAGGGCGCGGTCGGCGGGATTTTCGATTTTCGATTCTCGATGTTGGATTCAGGCACGGAAAGGGAGGTCAGCAGGCAAACGGCGGTTGGTCGGTGATTCGAAAATCAAAATTCGAAAATCGAAAATCCCCTTACTTCCACTCGAGCTCCGCGCCGAGACTGCGCAGGTTTTCGACGAAGCGCGGGTGGGCGCGCTTGATGATCTCGGCGTTGCGCACGACGCTGCGCCCGGGGATCGAGGCAGCGACCATGGTCAGGGCGACGGCGGCGCGGATGACATAGGGAGAGTCGACCACGGCGGGCCGGAGCGGCCGGTTGCCGAAGACCACAATGCGATGGGGATCGCTGACGACGGCGTGGGCGCCGAACTTGGCGAGCTCGGGGATCCAGGAGAAGCCGTTTTCGTAGACCTTGTTCCAGAAATGGATGGTGCCCTCGGCGCGCGTGCTGAGCGCGATGAGCAGCGGCAGCAGATCGACGGAAAAGTAGGGCCACGGGGCGGCCTCGATCTTCGGCAGCAGATTGCTGGTGTGCGGGGCCTCGATGCGCAGCGACTGGTTGCGCCGCACGATGGCGGTGTCACCCTCGTGCTCGACTACCACGCCCAGTTTGTGGAAGGCGCGGGTGATGAGGTCGAAGTGATGCGGCAGGGATTTGCGCACGCGCACCTCGCCGCCAGTGATGGCGCCGAGGGCAAGGAAGGTGACGACCTCGTGGTAGTCGGTGTTGATCGTGATGGTGGCGCCGTGGAGCTTCTTCACGCCGGTGATGCTGATCATCGACGTGCCGATGCCCTTGATCTTGGCGCCCATCGCGGTGAGGGCGGCGCAGAGGTCCTGCACGTGGGGCTCGCTCGCGGCGTTGATCAGGGTCGAGTTCCCCTTGGCTAGGGCGGCGGCCATCGCGAAATTTTCCGTGACCGTGACCGACATGTAGTCGAGCCAGTGCCGGGCGCCGGTGAAGCCGGCGGGCAGGGCGATGGTCAGCGGGTCGCCGTCGTTGATCACGGCGCCAAGGGCGCGGAGGATCTCCAGATGCGGATCGATCTCGCGCACGCCGAGGGAGCAGCCCTTGGCATTGGCCTGGACGGTGATCTTGCGCAGGCGGTGAAGCAGCGCGGGGTAGAGCAGGACGGTGGAGCGCATGTCCTGCGGCAGCTCGTCGTTGGCGAGATTGCTGCGGAATGTCGAGTGATCGACCCTCATCACGCCCTTGTCCCGGTTCCAATCGATCTTGGAGCCCTGAGAGCGGAAAAAGCTGACCAGCTTGTCGAGGTCGGTGATGTCCGGGACGTTCTTGAGTGTCACCGGCTCAGTGGTGAGCAGCGTGGCGCAGAAGATCGGGAGGACCGAGTTCTTGTTGCCAGAGGGCGTGACGGTACCGGCGAGCGGCTTGCCGCCGTAAACGATGAGATCAGCCATGAAATGGGAGAGTGAAGGCGGGTGAAATCGGGTGGTCGGGCGTTGCCGCCAACGCGCGCACAAAAAAAGGCGTCCAGCGGATGCAGGACGCCTTTGAACTGGGCTCAGGCCCGCAGGCCTTGGCAAGGTTTAACTGGCGGGACCGCCGCCGCCTTCGGGCCGTGGGCCGCCGCCATTGCGACCGCGACCGCCGCGTCGACGGCGCCGACCGCCACCGCCGCCTTCACCCCCCGTGCTGCCGCCGCCGGGCTGTCCGCCTTGGGGGCGGCCATCACTGCTCTGGCCGTGGGGCCGGGGACCGCGGGACTCGCCGCCGGGTCCTCCCTGGAATCCGGCACCGCCGCCGGTGCGACCGCGGCCGCCGCGACGCCGACGGCGCCGACCATCGTCCTGGCCCTCGGGGCGGCGGCCACCGCTGCGTTCGTCGCGCGTGGGCGCGGCGCTGGCTTCAGCGGGACCGGCGAACAGGCCCTTTAGCCAGCCGAGCAGGCCGCCGGGCTTCTTGGGTTCCTCGCGGACGGGCCGCGGGGCCGGGGCGCTGGCCGCCGTGGGTTTGGGTTCAAATTTGCGGGGCTCCCGGGGCACATCGCGGGCGGGCGGGCCGGCGCTGATTTCGCTGGCGGGGCGGAGCTCACGCTTCTCGGGCTTGAAGACCGGACGATCCTCGCGGCGTTCGCGGCGGGCCTCTGGCCGGGGCTCGGAGCCACCCTGGAACGAGGCGGATTCCCAGCTCTGAGCCGGGCGCTTGAGCTCGGTTGGGGGAAGAATGTTCAGCTCGGCCTTGGAGTCTGGCGCGCGTTCGTCGAGCGGGAACAGATCGGCCGCCTCGCGATCGGATTTGACCGTTGTGGCCTCCGCCTTGGGGGCGGGCGCGGCCGGCGCGGCGACGGGCGACGGTGGAGCGACGACGATCGGCGCGGGCGCAGGCACCTGGACGGGAGCCGGCGCCGGCGCGGCGACCGGGGGAGTGAAGGCGACCGGAGCAGCGACGGGTGCGGGCTCGGGGGCCGGGGCGGGAGCGGGAACTTCGTCGGCGGGGGCGAACGGGTTCTTGTACTCGGTCTTGACCGTGATCACCTGGATCGAGGTTGGACGGAAGTCGCCCGAAGGGGCGACGGAGGCGGAGGCTGCGGGGGACGGACCGTTTCGCTTGCCGCGCGCGAGGCCGGAGCCCCGACCGGTCCCGAATGAAGCGGGAGGCGGCGCGCTGGGAGTCGCGGCGGAAGCCGCGGCGGGGGCCGCAGGCGTTTCGCCGGACGTGGATGTATCTGACATGACGTGTGTTGTGTTTTTGGTTAGAGCACGCTCACCAAAGGGTGGGAGCAGCGCGAGGATTGCCTTCGGCGGAACGCATGGAGCGCTCGACGCGGGCAACAAGGTGCGAAAGTCCTCTAAATGCCGGGATGGGGCAACGCTTAATTTGGGAGTCCACCGAGGGGAACCCGCTGAGTTAGGTCGCAGGGTGCGGGGGAAGTTGCCCCTTGCGCCGCATTGGGCGGCCTCCCAGCCTCGCCGCCCATGGACAAACTCGAAGAGATTTTCCGGATGCAGGACGGACTCAACCGGCGGATCGGCGTGGAACTGCCCCCGCCGACGGACGAGGAAAAGGCCAAGTGGATCCTCAATTACACGCGAGCGATGCAGCAGGAGACGGCCGAGCTGATCGACAGCGTTCCCTGGAAATGGTGGGCCAAGTACCAGAAATTTGACGAGCAGAACGCCAAGGTCGAGGTGGTTGATCTCTTCCACTTTCTGGTGTCGCTGGCGCAGACGCTCGGCATGACGGCTGACGATGTCTACCAAGCCTACCTGAAGAAGAACGCGGTCAATCACGAGCGCCAGGAGAGCGGCTACGTCACGAAGGATGCCGCCGACTCGAAGCACATCTGATCGGCGGATACAGACCGCCGGAATCCCGGATTTCCCGGGGCTGATCCGCACTCACGCTCGCCGCGGGGAAGAGTCCCGCCGACCGACGGAGGGCGCGCGGCGCGGTCGCGCCGGTGGCGGTTTCGTTTAGCGGGTGACGACGAAGGCGGCCTTGACGTCCACCGCGGTGTGCCCGCCCTCGATCACGCGGGCACGGAGATTGAGCTTGGCCTTCCCGTAGCGGGCGAGGGAGGTCTTGAACTCCTCGATCGCGGCCTTGGCCGGACGTTCGCAAATGGCCCGCAAGTCGCCGATGACCGGGCGGCGGTAGGCGGCGCGGCTTTCCTTCACGACGATGCGCCACTCGATCTTTTCGGCGGATTTTTCCGCGCGCATCAGCTCCCAGACGACGCCGTATCCGGCGAGCGTGGCCAGCGAAACGAGGCTGCCGCCGAACGCGGTGTTAAGCGAATTCCTGTTCTGCTCCTTCGGCGCGATGAGGACCAGAGCCTGCTCGTCGCTGACCTCCACGCCAACGCCCATGGCCTTGGCCAGGGGAATCGCTTCGTGCATGAACAATTCGAGCGCGGGAACCTTGAGCGACTTCATCTGAGGAGCGAGTGAAGCCGAATTCGCCGGGCTCGTCAAAGGCGTCCCGCAATAATTTGGTCAGTGCGTTCGGGACGTCGGATCGAATGGGCCTCGGGCCCTCTGGGAAAGCGGGCGCCGCGTGCCGGCCATAATCGCGTGGGTCTGCGCGGAAACCGTGGTCTAGCTCGCAAGAGCCGCGAGGGCGACGAGCAGGGAGCGGGAATAGAATTGATTATGCCGAGCAGCGGGAAAAACAGAAACTCCAGCTTATTTGCAAATAATAATCAATTAATGCTGGCGGGGAAAAATTAAAGTAAGGTTAAACACTCCTCCCGCACCTGACTGAGCGCCTTGGAGCGCATCTTTACGCGCCCCGATTTTGATGCTAATAATTAGCAAAAATGTGGTAAGGGCGAAATAATCACGCAAAAGCGGCGGGGTGATCGCTCGAGCAAAAACGGGTCGCCCACGTGGCGCAGGAAAGTTTCGCGAGCTTACGCCGGCATGGCCTCGCGAGGGAAAGGGCTCATGCTTGGGCCGGCCTGAGTCTGCTGGCGTGCCGCCCGCTGGATTGCCCCGTGGAACACGTCGCCGACTTCCGGAGCGCCGCAGGGTAAGCCGGCCGGGAGTCCCGGTGTGCAATGGGGCGAGGACGGCCGCTGTGCTCCGTTCGGACGGCCGGCGCGGCCTGCGGTGTGTGGTGGCGTGCGCCCGCCGGCTGGCCTGTGCGCGACGACGCGGAGCGAGGCCCTGAGCTCCCTGGCGGAGCAGGATCGGGCGACCCTTCGCTGGAAGTTGGGGGAACCGGCGGGCTTGCGGAGGGCGGGCGCGCCCTGTCTCCTGCCAGTCATGGCCAAGCCCGAAGAACCCAAGGTGATCTTCTCGATGATCGGCGTATCGAAGAAGATCGAACGCAAGGAAATCCTCCGCGACATCTCGCTCTCCTTCTATTTCGGCGCGAAGATCGGGGTCCTCGGTTTGAACGGGTCGGGCAAGTCTTCCCTGATGCGCATTCTCGCCGGGCGCGACAAGGAGTTCGACGGCCACGTGGCGTTTGAACCTGGTTACCGGGTGGGGCTGCTGGAGCAGGAGCCGCCGCTTTCAGCAGGTGCGACGGTCCGCTCCTGTGTCGAGGAGGGCGTCAAGCACCTGACCGAGCTCACCGCGGCCTACGACGCTTCCTGGGACGAGCTGGCGGCGGCCGAGGATGATGCAGCGCGGGACAAGGTGGCCGACGAACAGGCCAAGCTCCAGGCCAGGATCGAGGCGCTCGGCGCCTGGGACATCGCGCCGATGGTCGAGCAGGCCATGGACGCGCTCCGCTGCCCGCCGCCCGATGCAGTCGTCGATCAGTTGTCCGGCGGCGAACGACGGCGGGTCGCGCTGGCGCGGCTGCTGCTGCAGAAACCCGAGATCCTGTTGCTCGACGAGCCCACCAATCACCTCGATGCCGACAGCGTGAACTGGCTGGAGCAGCATCTGGCCCGCTACGAGGGCACCGTGATCGCGGTCACCCATGATCGCTACTTCCTCGACAATGTCGCCGGCTGGATCCTCGAACTGGACCGCGGTCATGGCATTCCGTGGAAAGGAAACTATTCGGAGTGGCTCGAACAGAAGCAGAAGCGCCTCGCCGTCGAGCAGCGCACGGAAGACCGGCGCCAGAAGGCGATGGCGCGTGAGCTCGAGTGGATTCGATCCGGCGCGAAGGCCCGGCAGGCCAAGGGCCAGGCGCGCATCAATGCGTACGAGTCCATGCTCAAGCAGGATGTCGCGGAGCAGGAGCGGAAATTCGAGATCATCATCCCCCCCGGTCCGCGGCTGGGCACTTTGGTCGTCGAGGCGCAGGGCGTGACGAAGGCCTACGGCGACAAGCTGCTTTACGAGAACCTGTCATTCTCCCTGCCGCCCGGTGGCATCGTGGGGATCATTGGACCCAACGGTGCGGGCAAGACCACGCTGTTTCGCCTGATCACCGGACTTGAGCAGCCCGATGGCGGCGCCTTCCGCGTAGGCGACACCGTTAAGTCGGCCTACGTCGAGCAGTCGCGCGACTCGCTCCAGAATGAACGGACGATCTGGGAAGTGATCAGCGATGGCCAGGAGATGATGCCGCTCGGCGCTCGCACGGTGAACAGCCGGGCCTACTGCGCCCAGTTTGGTTTCGTCGGCGCGGACCAGCAGAAAAAGGTTGGTGTCCTCTCCGGCGGCGAGCGCAACCGCGTCCTCCTGGCGCGCGTCCTCAAGAGCGGGGCCAATCTCATCCTGCTCGACGAGCCGACCAATGATCTCGATGTGAACTCGATCCGCGCCTTGGAAGAGGGCCTCGAGAATTTTGCGGGCTGTGCCGTGATCATCTCCCACGACCGCTGGTTCCTCGACCGCATTGCGACCCACATCATGGCGTTCGAGGGAGAGAGTTACGTCCACTGGTTCGCGGGCAATTACACCGCTTACTTGGAGGATTTTCGCCGTCGCAAGGGCAAGGATGCGGATCAGCCGCACCGCATCAAATACCGCAAGCTCAGCCGCGGGTAGTCCGGAGGGGTTGCGCAAAGCGGGGTTCGCGGTACGGTGCGGGGTAAATCCCGCCCATGAGAACCGCCTGGCTTGCGCTAACCCTCTGCCTCCTGATGACCACCGAAACGACCGCCGCCGACCGCAAGAACGAAACCCTCGTCGTGGGGGGCGGCTGCTTCTGGTGCACCGAGGCCGCCTATGAACTCCTGCCGGGCGTGAAGTCGGTGGTCAGCGGCTATGCGGGCGGCACCCACCTGAATCCCACGTACGAGGAAGTGTGCGGCGGCACCACCGGGCATGCGGAAGTCATCCGCATCGCGTTCGATCCGGGCGAGGTCGCGCTCGAAACCCTGCTCGATTTTTTCTGGGAGATCCACGATCCAACCACCCTCAACCGTCAGGGCGCGGACGCGGGCACCCAGTATCGCTCCGTCATCCTTTATGCGGATGAGGCCCAGCGGGCCGCGGCGGAGGCCTCGCTGGCCCGCGCCAATCCCGCGTGGGGCGGGAAGATTGTCACGGAACTCGCCCCGCTGGCGCGCTTTTATCGGGCCGAGGACGACCACCAGGACTACTACCGGAAAAATCCCTCGGCCGGCTATTGCCGGGTGGTGATCAAGCCCAAGATCGATAAGCTCAGGAAGCTGCCCGTGGTTAGCGGCCGTTAGCGCGACGGTTCGCGGGCGGGGTTCGACAACGGGAGAATCCCCGTTCTCATTGCCCCGATGCCCGACTCCACGCCCGTCAATCCTGCCGCCAGCGGCCTTGAGGTGCGCACCTACTTCGTGCGCAGCCGGAACGTGCTGCTGGCGACGGCGGACTTTGCCGAGCTCTACGTCGACTATTACCTGCATCTGGCCGACCAGCAGTTCCGCCCCGCTCCGGCGCATGATGCCGTCTTCAAACGCGCGCTCGCCGCGTTCGTCCTCCACGCGGCGACGCGCCCATGGAAGGAGCTCACGGCGTGGACCCTGAATTTCCAGGAGCCGCTGCTTAACGTTTTCCTGACCGGCGACAATGAGACGGGCGCCGTGACCGGCCGGATCTTCGACGAGAATGTCCGCGTGCTCCCCGAGAACCTGTTCTACGCTGACGTTGTCTGCGGGGACCAACCCAAGCGGCGTAGCACGGTGGCGTTCGCGGGGGCGGATCCGTTTGCGGCGTTGGAGGCCTTCTACCGGCAGAGCGAGCAACGGATCGCCCGGGCGTTCGCCGTCGGGGAGGAGTCTTTCGTGCTCGCGGTCGAGCACCCCGACTGTGATGGGGCCTGGCTCCGCGGGCTGACCGACGCGCGTCTCGCCACCTTGGAGGCGACGGAGACGGTCGTGCTGATGGAGCGCCGCATCCAGCGCTGGCACTGCGGGTGCAATCAGCCGCGGATGCTGCAGGTGCTGGCGACGGCCTTTCGCAGCGACCCGGAGGATCTTTTCGGGGGTGGCGAGACGCTGGAGATCCGCTGCCCGCGGTGTGGCGCCCGGCACGCAGTCACGCGCGAGGCCATGGAGGCCTACGTTTCCGGCTCGGGCCCCGCCGCATGAGCGCGCTGGAGATCGCTGGAACAATCCTTGGCGTCCTGGGCGTCGGGTTGATGATCCGCCAGTCCATCTGGGGTTGGCCGGTTGGGCTGGTGCAGGTGTCGCTCTACGCTTGGATTTTTTTTGAGGCCCGGCTGTATTCCGACTCAATCCTGCAGCTGATCTTCATCGGGCTGCAGGGCTATGGCTGGTGGCACTGGCATCAGGCCCGGCGCGACCCGGCCCGGGTGGCGCCCGAGCTCCCGGTCACCCGACTGTCGGTCCCGGCGGCGGTCACGCTCGGCCTCGGCGGCTTGGTGGCCACCGCGGGGTGGGGGGAGTTCATGCGTCGCTCGACCGACGCGGCCCTGCCGCACTGGGATGCCTTTATCCTGATGTTCAGCGTGGCGGCCCAGTGGCTGCAGGCGCGCAAGATCCTCGAGTGCTGGCTGGGCTGGATCATCGTCAACGTGGTCGCGGTGGGCGTCTATTGGACGAAGGATCTTCGCCTGACGGCGGGTCTCTATCTCGTGTTTCTCGGCCTGGCCGTGTGGGGTTGGCGGGCCTGGCGTGCTTCCTTGGCGGTAGAGCGGGAGGCGGGCCATGCCTGACGGGCCGATTCGCATCGCGCTTTTCGGCCCCGAGTCGACCGGCAAGAGCAGACTGGCCGAACGCCTCGCGCTGCACTTCGGGGAGCCGTGGGCCCCTGAGTTCGTGCGCGCCTTCTGGGATGCGCGGGCGGGCCGGATCGTCGCGGCGGATCTTGCGGAGATTGCCCGCGGCCAGATTGCCGCCGAAGAAGCGGCGGCTGCGCGGGCCCGTCGGGTCATGTTTTCCGACACCGACCTTTTAACGAATGTGCTCTGGGCCGACCTCCTTTTCCCCGGCCATTGCCCTGCGTGGGTTCGGGCGGAGGCCGACGTGCGGGCGAAGCGCTACTCGCTTTATCTTTTCTGCGACACGGATCTGCCGTTCGAGCCGGATCCCCAGCGGTGTTTCCCGGACCCGGCCGGCCGCGAGCGGGGCCGGCGACTCTGGTGGGAAACCCTTGAGGTTCGGGCCCTGCCGCGGCGGCGAATCCACGGCGACTGGGCGCAACGGGAGGCGCAGGCGATCGCCGCCGTGAGCGGGCTGATCGAGCCGTGAGGCGCCGGCCGGCTCCACGGCCCCAGTGCGGTGTTGCCATGCGGGGGAGGATTGGTCCTCGCTTCGGGACGCATGGCATTGGATCCCGACTACCTGGAACGTTTTGGCGCCCTAGCCCGGCTGCTGGGCACGGCCGCGCTGCCGCGGCTGCAGTCCGCGCACGTGGCCGTGGTCGGTCTGGGGGGGGTGGGCTCGTGGACGGTGGAAGGGCTGGCCCGCAGCGGCATCGGCGCGATTACCCTGATTGATCTGGACGAGGTGTGCATCACGAACGTGAACCGCCAGCTGCCCGCGATCGAAGGCAACATCGGCCGACCCAAGGGAGTGGTGCTCGCCGAGCGGGTGCGGGCCATCAATCCCTCCTGCCGGGTTGTGGTGATATCGGAATTCTTCACCGCCGCGACGGCGGCAAGGCTGCTGGAGCCGGGGTTTGACGTGGTCATCGACGCGGTCGACCTCATGTCGCACAAGGCGCTCCTGATCGCCTCCTGTGCCCGGCACGCGATTGCGTGCGTCACGGTCGGAGGGGCCGGCGGCAAGCGCGATGCCACGCAGATCCGTGCGGCGGACCTCGGGGAATCGACGCAGGACGACCTGCTGCGGATGGTGCGCAAGAAGCTCCGCCGGGATCACGGATTTGCGGGGGGCGAGGGCAATCGCTATGGCGTTCGCTGCGTCTGGTCCGCCGAGAAGCCGGTCTTTCCGTGGGCGGATGGCACCTGTGCGGCGACGCCGGAGCCCGGCGGAAACCTGCGCCTCGACTGCGCCACCGGCTTTGGTACGGCGGTATTCGTGACCGGCGCCTTCGGCCTGGTTGCGGCGCAGGAGGCGGTCAACCTGCTCCTGCACCGAAAAGGCGCTTGAAGTTGGTCGCGACCTGCGCGGCGAGGTCCGCGACGGGGAGTCCGCGCAATGCAGCGAGCCCGGCGTAGGCGGCCTCAATGTTTCCCGGGTGGTTCAGGGCGGTGCCGTCGGGCGCGGGCGGCAGACGATGGGTCCGCCACGGCGTCGGCGGCAGCATCGCGGGCGCATCGGTTTCAACCAGCAGGCGGTCCGCTGGGACAGACCGAAAAGCGTCGCGAATCGCCTCCTTGCGGGGGTCGAGAAATCCGCCGTTGAACGAAAAGTAGGCGCCCTGCTCCGCGAAACTCCGGACCATTTCCCGCGGGCCGCTGTAGGCATGGATCAGAAAGCCCCGCGCCGGGGCCGGGTTGCTCCGCAGGAGATCGTCGAGCGCGCCCCAGGCTTGCAGACAGTGCAGCGTGGCGGGGCGATCAAGCTCCCGGGCGAGGGCGTACTGCTCGAGGAAGACCTCGATCTGTTCGGTTAAGGGCGCGCGGCGCAGGCCGAGGAGCCGGGCGTCATCCGGCCGGGCGGCGTCGGTCATCCAGCGATCGATTCCGATCTCACCCACGGCGGCCCCGGGTTCCTCCAGGAGAATCTGGCGCAGCCGGCCCATCCAGGCGGGCGAGCGGTTCCCGGCGTCCCAGGGATGCACGCCATAACTCGGCCGGACCCACGGATGTTGTCGGGCGAGACGGGATACGGCGGGCCAGTCGTCCTCGCAGGTTCCATTCACGATGGCGGCCTTCAGTCCGAGGCGAGCGAGCTGACCGGCGATCCGCCCGAGGTGGGGCCGAAGGGTGGCGTCGTGAAGATGGTTGTGGGCGTCGAGGTACACCGGCGGGGGCCGATCACGGCGTCGGCGGCAGGGCCGATTCCGCGAACGCGCGGATCCGGGCGCGCACGGCGGCCAGGCCATTCTGCCGGGTTGGGGTCAAGTCGCGCAGCAAGCCGAGCTCGGCCAGCAGGTCGGTGGTGTCCGCGACGATCTCGGTGGGCGTGGCTCCCGTGTGGAGTTCGCACAGGAACGCCACGAGGCCCTTGACCAGGGGTCCGTCCGCATCACAGCGAAACTGGCAGCGGTCCGCCTCGAGGCTGCACACGACCCAGACCTGCGAGATGCAGCCGGTGACGCGATTGGCGTCGACCCGCTCGCCCTCGGCCAGCGGGGGAAGCCGGCGCGCCCGGTCGACCACCGCGGCAAGTCGCTCCTGGCGGTTTTCAATGAAAGAATAGTCCTCGAGCAACCCCGCACGTTTTTCGGCCAAGGTCATGGCTTGGGGGCAAAGATCGACGCCATTTTCCTCTCGGGATTCACGAAACGGATCGCCTCGAGTTTTCCGGCCGGGTCCAGGGTGAACACGGTCAGCCGGTCCTTTTGACTGGGGTGGCGGTCGAGGAAGTGCTCCGCGTCCGCCAGGAGAATGCGATGGGGGTATTTCTTCCTCTTGGGCAGGGCAAACATTCGCCCCACGCCGGACATGTCGTGGATGTTGGCACCGAACACCACGTGGTGGTCCGCCGGAAACCCGGCGGGCTGTTTCCCCGGATAACGGTTGGTGTCCTGACCCGAGCCCATGGCAAAACCCACGATCACGGTGCGGACACCCGGGGCGAGGCGGTACGACGGGTCGTGCTGATCCCGTGTTGCGAAGGGCTCCAACCGGTCGCCCGGTTTGGACGGCTCGGCGGCGAACGCTGCGCCCAGCAGGGCGAGCCCAACGATCGCGGTGCGGAAAAGGAAGTTCACTCGGCCGTTCTGCCACGGCGGGACCGCCCCGTCAAAGCCACACCGCCGCCCTCGGCGGCATTGGCTTTGACCGCCGCGGCCGCCTCGCCTGAGAACGGGCGGCGGGAACCCCCCGTGGGCCGTCACCTGGCTGGGGAAGGCCCTGCGCGGCCGCAGGGTGACCTTTGCGTCGCTCTTCGCGCTCACCCTGACCGGATCTCGGCTGGCTGAAGTCGCGGCTGGCCTTTGCGGGGGCGCACGGGCTCGCCTTGCTGGTGGGACCGACGCTGGCGCTGGCATTGCTGGTGCGCAAGGAACCGGAGTGGATTCCGGACGAGCAAGTCCGGCGGCGTTGGGCGCAGGGCCTTGTCGTTGGGTCCGTGCTCGCCGCACTCTTCGCGAGTTTCCGTCTGGAGGATGAGCCTGAGCCGGCGAGGTCGCCGGAAGCACCGGCGCTGATTCGGACCCAGGGGCCGCGCAGCAAGTAACCCCGGCGCGAACGGCGGATCAGAGCACCGGCGGGAGCGGGCAGTCGAGCACGGCTGCGATGGCCCGCAGCAGCTCGGTCTCCTCCACGGTCACCTGGCCGTCCGCCGTCACGACCCGTCCGGCGGCGGTGAGCAGGTCGCGCTTGATCGCGCCGGAGGCGCGGGTGAGCTGCTCCAGCGCCGCGTCGAGGCGGTCGAGCGAACAATCCTGCGGGGCCCGGAGCGTGAGCCGCCCGGGCCGCCCGTCCAGCCCGTCGGCCCCCGCCGCGAACGCCGCCTGCGCCGCCGCCCCGCCCCGCGATCCCTGCCAAGCGAGGGTGGACAGCACGAGCGCGACGGGCTCGGCCGCCGCAGCGAGGCGGTGCAGGGTCACGGCCGGCCCGGCCGGCCGGCGGTAGAGGGCCAAGTGGTGGATCAGGACCTTCTGCAGGGCGTATTCAAAGACGGATACGCGCTGGTCGGCGTGGACCAGTTCGTCCAGGGTGGTGACCAGGCGATCGATCGCGGCGGGGCCGTGCTGCGCGAGCGCCGGGAGGGCGAGCTGGAGCAGGGGCAGGCGGCCGTCCCCGCCGAGCTGGCGCAGGCCGGGGTCGAGGTCGGAAAGGATGCGGGCGGTGCCGGCGCCGGCGCCGGAGGCCACGCCCTCGATCTGGCGGGTCCGGACGGCGGGATCAGCCGAGAGCACCAGCCCCAGCACGAGGGCGGGCGCCTGGGTCGGGTCCAGCGCCGCTGCGTGCAGGCCGGGCGGCAGTCGCTCCAGGATCCTGCGGGCCGCCTCGACGTGGGCCGGGCTGGGGTTTCCGATGGTTCCCACCAAAGTCGCGGGCGTGAAGGCGAGGCGCACTGGCGGGGGCAGTGGCGGCGGCACGTTCGGAACCGCGGCGAACGCGGCGGCGGCCGCACCGGAGCCGGGGTGGCGGGTGAATCCGGCCGTTTGAAAGCTTTCGCGGCGGACGGCGACCACGGTCTCGGGCGCAAAGAACTTCCCGTCGAATGAAGCGTCCACCGCACGGATGCGCTCGACCAGCGGCGGGTGGGTGGCGAAGAGGCCGTTGAAGGACGACCGGAACCCCTGAGCAAAAAAGAAGTGGCGGATCTCGACCGCGTGCTGCGCGCTGATCGAGCTGCCCAGCGCAGAGCCGCCGATCTTCCGCAGCGCGCCCACGATCCCGTCCGGATTGCGGGTGAACTGGACGGCCGATGCATCGGCCAGGTATTCACGCTGCCGCGACACGGCCGCCTGGATGAGGCGGCCGAAGAAATAGCCGACGTAGCCGACGAACATCAGCGCGAGCCCGATGGCAAGCAGGACGGCGACGGCGCCGCCGGTGTTCTTGTTGCTGCCACTGCGCCCGCGCGGACGCCCCATGCCGCGCAGCACGCCCCGTCCGATCAGGGCGATGACGAGGATCCCGAAAAGGAGCGCGGTTAGGCGCAGATTGAGCCGCATGTCCCCGTTGAGAATGTGGCTGAACTCGTGCCCCACGACGGCCTGAAGCTCGTCGCGGGTGAGCTTTTCGAGCGCACCGCGGGTCACGGCGACGACTGCGTCGCTGGTGCCCAGGCCGGCCGCAAACGCGTTGAGTCCCGGTTCGTCATCGAGGAGGTAGACCGCCGGCAGCGGGACACCGGAAGCGATGGCCATTTCCTCGACCACGTTGAGCAGCTGGCGTTCGCGGAGATCCGTGGTCTGCGGATTCGCCCGCCGGCCGCCGACCATCTCCGCGACGGCGGGACCGCCTGCGCGGAGCGTCATCCACTTGGAGAGCGAGGCGAGACCGACGACGGCGAACGTGCCCAGGATGACGGTGGCCAGCAGCTCGGGCTGCCAGAGACTCGGTTCGCCCGCGGGGCCCGAACGCCCGGGCCCGCCGGTGGCCTGGCCAAGCACCAGCACGGCCGCAACGTACCCGGCTGCAATCGTGCCGGCGACCGCGAGCGCGAAGAGCCCGACCAGCCGAGTGGTCTGCTTCTTCGCCCGCGCCTGGGCCTCGAAGAAGTCCATGGTTCAGCGGCGCCTGCAGATGAATGCGCGGCCGGTCAGGTGAACTGGACCTTGGGCGCGTTGCGCTCGGCGGGATCCTCGACCTGGAAGAGTTCGGCGGAGAGAAAGCCGAGCAGGCCGGAAAAGAGCACGGTCGGGAAGGTTTCCCGGGTCGTGTTGTATGCCATCACGCTGTCGTTGTAGGCCTGGCGGGCAAAGGAGATCTTGTTTTCCGTCGAGGTCAGTTCCTCGCTGAGCTGCATCATGTTCTGGTTGGCCTTCAAGTCCGGATACTGTTCGGAGACCACCATCAGGCGGGAGAGGGCTCCGGCGAGGCCGGTCTCCGCGGCCATGAGACCCTTGACCGCATTCGCGTCGGCGGGATTGGCCGCGGCCGACTGCGCCGCCGCTGCCGCGATGTTGCGGGCCTTGATCACGGCTTCAAGCGTTTCGCGCTCGTGCTGCAGGTAGCCCTTGGCGATCTCGACCAGATTCGGGATGAGGTCGTAGCGGCGCTTCAACTGCACATCGATCTGGGCGAAGGCATTCTTGAAGCGATTGCGGAGGGCGACGAGGCGGTTGTAGAGACCGGCGATCCAGATCCCGGCAAAAATGGCGACCGCGAGCAGTGCGCCTAAAATAATGAGTACGCTCATGGAGGAGGGGAGGGAGGAGGGAGCAGGGGAGATTGGGCGGGTCCGGCGCCCACGGCGAGAGTGAATCGGTGCCACGCGGCGGGCCCCTTGGACCGTGGCGGCGGGCTTGCTTCAGGCGAGCAGGCGAGGCAAGCTATGGCCGACCGATGCGATCACGATTTCACCTCGCCCTAGGGTGCGCGCTCATGGCCACGATCAGCGTCCGGCCGGCCAGGGCGCAGGACGCGACGGGAGCCGCTGCCCCGCTGGTGGTGGTTCAGGCTCCGCCGCCGGGCCAGTCGCTGCTCACGGCCGCCTCGGCGCGCAACGCCCTTGAGTTGGGGTTCCCCTCGCTCGCCGCCGAGTTGTACCGGGCGATGCTGGAGGGGGCGTCTCCGCCCGCCGGGGATCTGAATCAACTGGTTCTCGACTGGACCACGGCGCTGCTGGATGACGGCCGGGCGACGGAGGCTGAAGCGGCGCTCACTCGCTACGTCGGGCTGCCCACCGCCTCGTACCGGCTTCGCGCGGGACTTGTGGCCGCGGGGCTGCGCCGCCCCGAAGTGGCGCGGACGGAGGCTGACGCGATCCGCGAGGAGCAGTTGGCGGAGGGGGATCGCTCCTGGTACCATTATCTGGTGGGCTTGAACGCCTCGGCGGCGGGCGACTTTTCCGGGGCCAACGCTGCCTACGACCAGGCGGTCGCGCTGGCCTCCTCGGAATTGTCGCGGGCGCGTTTTGTCCTCGCGCGAGTCCGGGCCCTGCTGAACGTGGGTGAACTTTCGGACGCCGACCTCGCCACGCTGCGCCGGAATGTGGAGCAGTACCAAGGACGCAGCACCGGCTACCGCTTTGCCGAGCAGTATGCCGCCGCGCTTCACCAGCGCGGAAGGCGGGACGAGGCGGTCCGGTTTCTCCAGGAACAGTTGCAGGCCCTGCCGCCGCAGGAGCAGGAGGTGAACGATGATTTTCGACTCGATCTCGGCCTGATTGCGGGAGCCCGCGATGGCGTCGGGCGGAATGCGCTCAACAGCCTTCTCGGTGCCGCCGCGGACCGGGACAAGCAGCGGGTCGCCCTGCAGTTGCTCTCCCGCGCCTCGACCGAGGAGGGCCCGCGGGCGGCGTTCCGGCGCACGCTCAACGAACTGGCCGCGGTCGTGCCGGACCATCCGATTTTGGAGGACCTGCTGATTGTCCGCGCGCAGCTTTCCCTTGCGGAGAACCGCTACGTGGACGCGGAGGCGGACGCCAACGCCGTGTTGCAGCGCTTCCCGGGCTCGCTGCTGAAGCCAGCGGCGCTCGGCGTCCTGATGGGGTCAGCGTGGGAGCGCGGCCAGTTCCGGCGGGCCGCCGGCTACGCGGCCCAGGCCCGGGAAGAACCTTCCATCGGGTCGGCGCGGGCCGCGCTTGGCGTGCTGGTCGCGGAAGCCTTTTTCCGCGCGCCGGATTTCCGCAGCGCCAGCGATGCCTATGCCGCTGCCCTGGCCGAGGTGCCCGCCGGGGTCGCGCCCGGCACGCTCATGTTTCAGCGGGTGCTCTCCGAGATTCGCGCCGACCGCCTCGCGGAGGCGGAGGCTGAACTTGATCTGATGGGCGTCGACCCGCGCTTTGACACGGAAAACCGCTGGCGGGCGGAGTGGAATTTAGGCCGCGCGCTCCAGACCGCGGGCGACGACGGCGTCGCCCGGGCCTACGCCCGCGTCAACCGGCTGCTCACCGGCGACACTCCCGAGCTGCCGTCCGAACTGCGCGTCCGCATGGCCTGGCTGCAGGCGCGGCTTGCGTATGAGACGGGGGACGCGGAACGCACCCTGGTTTTGACCGCCCGGCTACGCGCGGGACTCGGGGATCTGGACGCCGTCTTGCGGGCGGACGTGGTGAGTTCCCTTGCGCTGTTGGAGGCGCAGGCGGAATTTCGCCTCAGCCGGCCCGAGGCGGCTCTTGAGGTGCTCAAGCGGCTGCGGGCGGACTATCCGCGATCCGATGCGGCGGTCTACTCGTTCATCATCGAGGCGGAGGCCAATGCCGCCCAGGGTCGGTTGGTGGAGGCGCAGCGGGTCTACGTTAAGCTCGCCGATGACTACGCGCAGAACCGCTTCGCGCCCTACGCCCTGTTGCAGGCGGCCCTGAATGTGGAGCGGCGCGGCCAAGCCGAATTTCTCGAGGAAGCGATCCGGCTGATCGAGCGTTTGGTGCAGGGCTATCCCGCCAGCGACCTGATTTTTATGGCCCGGTTCAAGCAGGGCGATTTACTGCGTCGGCTCAACCAGTTCGGGGCGGCGCAGCAGGTGTATGAGCTGTTGGTCCGGGACTTTTCGCGCCACCCTGACGTCCGCGCGGCCGAACTGGCCCTGGCTGACTGCCACGCCGCGCAGGCGGCGACAGATTCCTCTCATCTGGAGAGCGCGATCTCGATCTACGAGCGATTGCAGGATCAGGTGGCGGCCGACGTCGACCTCCGGGTGGAAAGCGGCTTCAAGCACGGCCATGCGCTGGTCCGCACAGGGAAGACCGAACGGGCGCAGGAAGTTTGGTGGCCGGTGGTGAATGCATACCTTCTGAACGAGGGAGAGGCCCGCCGGCTGGGCGCGAACGGGCGGCACTGGATGGTGCGCATTCTGGTCGAACTGGCCTCCCTCCATGAACAGCAGGGCAAGCTGGAACAGGCGCGTGATTTGTACGAACTCGCGGTGAAATCCGGTCTGCCGTATGGCGAGACCGTGCGCAGCCGGCTGGCCCGGCTGCGGGGCGGCGAGGTTGCCCCGAATCGTTGACGCGACGGAATTGTCCGGGTCTAACTCCCTCACTCGCATGCCGGAATTTGAAATCAGCCTTCTTGCCCGTGGCGGACCCATGATGTGGGTCATTTTCGCTCAGGGGGTGCTCCTCTTGGTCCTGTTCGTCGAGCGGACGCTCTACCTCCATCGGGGGCAGATCCGGCCGGCCGCTTTTATCGAAGGCATCAAGAACATCCTGACCAAGCGGCGAATTGTTGAGGCCCTGACGGTCTGTGAAGAGACCCCGGGACCGGTGGCCGCGGTCGTGAAGACCGCGTTGCTTCACGCCGGCGACGACGAGGTGAAGCTGCGTTTCGCGGTGCAGGAAGCCGCGGTGGTCGAGCTGCCCGCGCTGGAGCGCCGGCTGGGCTCGATTGCGGCGGTGGCGCAAGTGGCGCCCCTCGTCGGATTACTGGGCACGATGCTCGGCCTGCTGGCGACCTTTCAGGCTTTTATGCAGGGGGGGGAGTATGCGACGGCGCGGGCCTTGTCGGCGGGCATGTGGCAGGCGCTGCTGGCGAGTGTGGGCAGCCTTCTGGTCGCGATCCCCGCCCACCTGTGCCACCACTTCCTGACCGGGCGCGTCCGGGCGATCGTGCGGGACGTCGAGTGGTCGGCGAACGAGATCATGCGTTACCTGCTCACGGATTACCGGGGGAAGGGA
The DNA here is from genome assembly GCA_945862035.1 of Opitutus sp. GAS368. GTDB lineage: Bacteria > Verrucomicrobiota > Verrucomicrobiia > Opitutales > Opitutaceae > CAMAXB01. The sequence goes on along the minus strand of CAMAXB010000009.1, from coordinate 2,732 downwards.
CCGGCCGATGAGGCCCCGCCGAAGTCATGATCACGCGCCCGCTCGACCTCGCCTCGCGCCTCCGCCCGCCGCCGCGGAACCTCGACGGTTTTTTCTGGGTGAACGCCGGCTTTCTGGTCCTGTTTTTTGGCCTGTTTGGATCCCGGTTTGTCCTTACCCCGGGTCTGGGGGTGGATTTTTCGCTGCCGGCCATGCCGGGCGCGTTGAGTGGATCGACCACGACCCCGGTGGTGATCGCGGTCAAGGATGCCGGCTTTATTATGACGGAGGACGGCCGGCTCAACCTCGGGCAGTTGGGTCCGTGGATGAAGACCCGGGTGGGGGCCCGAACGGACCTCCGTCTGCTGGTGCAGGCCGATGCCTCGCTGCCCTTGCAGGACCTTAGCGCGATTCTCGAACTGGCCACGGAGGCGGGTTTTGTTTCTCGGCAGTTGGCGGTTGAGCCGCCCGCCGGGGCGACGGGTTCGCCATGAGCGCCCAGCGACAGGAAGGCCGCTTTCCCTGGGTGGTAGCGGGGCTGGTTGCCCTCGTTTTGGTCCTAGGGGCGGTTTCCCTGCTGGAGGTTCCGGTCGAGCCCGTGCCCGTGGCCGGTCGGCCTCCGCCCAGGGTTGAGCTGGCCCGCCCGGGGGATCAGGAGGGGGAACGGATGCTGCGCGAGGAAGTCGCCTTGCTGGATCCCCGGCCCCTGTTTCTGCCGACGGAGCGCAACGCGGGGGCCGCGGGAGCCCTCTCCGACGATGGGCGGCGGGAACCAGACGCTTCCTTTAGTGACTTTTCGCCACAACTTAATTACAATGAGGAGGATGTGAGTATAGCCTTCCCGACGGGAGTGGTCGTCCCGGCCAGCGCCGTGGCCGCCCTGCGGACGGAGCAGGGGAGGGATTCGATGAGCAGTTTTGGCCGGCGCGACACCCCACTGGCGGCGCTGCCCCCGCGTTTGGGATTCATCGAAGTCGTTCTTGCGCAGACGGGCTTGTTGGCTTTGGAGGATGAACTTTCGATTTCGGAGGGAGCGCCGACCGGCGATTGGACCCCGGTTGAACTGGTGGCGGCGGTGGGCCCCGGCGGCTTGATCGGGTTGCCGGTCCTGACCGGAAGTTCTGGATCGGAAGGGATTGATGCGTGGCTGCCTTCCTACCTTGCCAACCGGTACCGGCTCGGTGAGCGTCTCCAACCCGGTTTCTATCGGATTCGATTGGGCCCGTAGCTTTTTCCCTCAACTCGCCAAGTTTGCAGTTGACGGGCCAAAAGCAGGGATGCACTTTCGACACTCTTTTCTCGTTTTTTGACCCAATCTTTGTGTGCCCAGATAGCTCAGTTGGCAGAGCACGTCCTTGGTAAGGACGAGGTCGCCGGTTCAAGTCCGGTTCTGGGCTCCAGGATACACTTCGGTCATAAAAACCATCTCATCCACCAACACACGTCCCATACCCACAATGGCTAAAGGCACATTCGAGCGCACTAAACCGCACGTGAACGTCGGCACCATCGGCCACGTTGACCACGGTAAAACCACGACCACGACGGCCATCCTCGCCGTGCAGGCCCGCAAGGGTCTGGCCGAGGTCAAGTCCTACGCGGACATCGCCAAGGGCGGCACCGTCCGTGATGCCTCCAAGATCGTCACGATCTCGGTTGCCCACGTGGAGTACCAGACGGAGAAGCGTCACTACGCGCACGTCGACTGCCCCGGCCATGCCGACTTCGTCAAGAACATGATCACCGGCGCGGCCCAGATGGACGGCGCCATCCTGGTGGTCTCGGCCGCTGACGGCCCGATGCCCCAGACCCGTGAACACATCCTCCTGGCCCGCCAGGTCGGCGTTCCGAAGATCGTGGTCTGGCTGAACAAGGTCGACCTGATCGACGACTCGGAGCTTCTCGACCTCGTCGAGATGGAGATCCGTGAGCTTCTCTCCAAGTACCAGTTCGACGGTGACAACGCGACGATCGTGCGCGGTTCCGCTACGGCCGCCCTCGAGGGCAAGCCGGAGGGCGACGCCGCCATCACCGCGCTGATGAACGCCATCGACAACGACATCCCGGAGCCGGCTCGCGAGACCGACAAGCCGTTCCTGATGTCCGTCGAAGATGTGTTCTCGATCACCGGCCGTGGCACCGTTGCCACGGGTCGGATCGAGCGCGGTATCTGCAAGATCAACGAGACCGTCGAGATCGTCGGCCTGAAGGACACCACCACGACCGTCATCACCGGCATCGAGATGTTCCGCAAGCTGCTCGATAGCGGCCAGGCGGGCGACAACGTCGGCATCCTCCTGCGCGGCATCGAAAAGGAAGGTATCGAGCGCGGCCAGGTTATCGCCGCCCCGAAGTCCATCAAGCCGCACAAGAAGGCCAAGGCTGAGATCTACGTCCTCTCGAAGGAAGAGGGCGGCCGCCATACCCCGTTCTTCAACGGTTACCGTCCCCAGTTCTACTTCCGCACGACGGATGTGACGGGCGTGGTCAACCTCCCGAAGGGCGTCGAGATGATCATGCCGGGCGACAATATCGCCGTCGAGATCGACCTCATTGTTCCGATCGCGATGGAGAAGCTCCAGAAGTTCGCCATCCGTGAGGGCGGCCGCACCATCGGTGCCGGACGTATCACTGAGATCATCGAATAATCACGTAACCTGCGTTTGCCACGACCGCCGAGGCCTCTTTGTCGGGGCCTCGGCTGCGTCGTCTAAATAATCCCTCTCACAGGCGCGTAGCTCAATTGGTAGAGT
>CAMAXB010000008.1 GCA_945862035.1 Opitutus sp. GAS368 | reverse complement strand
AAGGGCGGCGTGATCCAGATGAACGCCTTCGGCGCCTATGTGGCCAGAATTGAATCGTCGCCCGAGCGCAATGCGGCCCAAGCCGAGCTCTTTGCCCGGTTCGGCATCGCCGGTCGCGGCGGCATGAACGCCCTTTCGGCCGAGCGCATGGTCGATTTCCAGGCCGCGCGGGCTGAGCTTGAAAAGAAATTTCCGACTCCGCGCGCCCCCTTTGACGCCTTCATGGCGCAGGTGCTGCACGTGCTCAAGCTCGTCGGCCCCGATCACGTCGGCATGAGCGGCGACTTTGATGGCGGCGGCGGTCTCGAGGGTTTCATGGATGTGACTGGTGCGCCCAACATCACCGCGGCCTTGCTGGCCGCCGGTTACACCGAGGCCGACCTCGCCAAGATTTGGGGCGGTAATGTGCTCCGCCTGCTGCGCTCGGCCGAGGAGCACGCCCGGAAGCAGTCGGCGCCCGCTAACTGAACTCGCGCCGCCGCCAAGCGAGGCGACCCGGCCTGAGGCCGGGTCTCTTTTCGAGAGAGATCCAGGTGGTGACGCCGGCGGGTCGGCGGCTTCGCATCCACTCCCTGCCGGCGCGGCTCCGGCCAAATGGGTCCGCGGATTGAAGCGGCTCCTCGCGCCCCATGCGCGATCTCGCAAACGACCCCCGCTCAAAGTTCCACCGCCTGAATTTCGACGTGTGCCGGCGCGGAAGCGTGCTAGGTTGGGGCATGCGTCCGCCGGACATACTATGGATCGTGACCACGCAGTGGCGGGCCGACGCGACCGGCTACGCAGGCGACGCGCAGGCCCGCACGCCCTGGCTGGATGCTTTCGCCGGCGAGGCGGTCAATTTTGATCAGGCGGTGACGCCCCATCCCTTCGGTCCCTTTGCGCGGGCCGCTTTGCTCACCGGAATCCGGTCACCCCGCAATGGCGTGCGCGATTACTTCGATGTTCTGCCGCCCGAAAGTCGAACGGTGGCGCATCGGCTCGGCGAGCGGGGCTACCAGACCGCGTTCTGGGGAAAGTGGCAGCTGGCCCGGCGGGATCCGACCGCGCCTCTGGTGGGCGAGACCCACGCGCGCACCGTCGTGGCGCCGGCCAATCGCGGCGGGTTCGATTTTTGGGAGGGTTTTGAAAGCGGTTTCCTGCTCAACGATCCGTGGTTGCACGGCACGCGCCTACCGGAGCCCACCCGGGTTTACGGCTATCAGAGCGATCTCCTTTGTGACCGGGCCGCGGCGTGGTTGCAGGAGCCCACCTTGTTGCCGCGCTTCACGGTGGTCAGTCTGGAAGCTCCGCACCCTCCCTATGGTGCGCCCGCCGCGGGAATCGAGACGCGGACGATTTTGCCCGGTCCCTCGGTCCCTCCGGTGGCCGCGGCGCGCGCAGCGCGCGAACTCGCCGGCTATCATGCCCACTTGGAGGCCACCGACCGTGCAATCGGCCGCCTGATCGCCGCCTGCCCCGGGAGTGCCATCGTCTTCACTTCCGTGCATGGCGACATGCACGGTGCCCATGGGCTCTTCCGCAAGGGCTGGCCCCATGAGGAGAGTGTGCGGGTTCCCCTTTTGGTCCGCGCCCCCGGGCAAATCGGAACCGACTTCCCTCCAAGGGCCGGAATCAACCACGCGGTGTGTTCGCTCGAGGATCTTCCCGCGCAGGCCTGCGCGTGGGCGGACCGGACCACGTGGAGCCCGGCGCGGGAACGGGCGCAGATCTCGATGCCCTCGGTGGTCGCCCTTCCTGACCAGTGTGATCGCGTGTGGTACGGGTTGCGCACACCTGCGCGGAAGCTGGTGTTGAATGCCGACGGTTCGCCGTGGCTTTTTTTTGATCTCGCGCGCGATCCGGGCGAGCGCACCAACCTCGCGGGCGATCCCGGGTGCGCGGCGGAGATTGCCTCCCTCGCGCGCCACGTGGACGGCGCGGATCAGACCTGAGACTCGGCGTCGGCAGTCTCCGCGGCGAACTGGCGGCGGATGACGGCGCCGAGCTTATGGAGCTTCACCGGCTCGGTGATGGAGTCGTCCATCCCGGCGGCGAAGCCTAGCTCGCGGTCGCCCTCAAGCGCGTTCGCCGTCAGCGAGATCATCTTGGGCTGACGCTCCTTCGGTAGGCGCGGGCGGATCTGGCGGGAAGGCTCGAGCCCGACCATCTCGGGCATCTGGAGATCCAGCAATCCCCGTTCGTCGTCACGGGCGCGAGCGGCGAAGCTTTCGAGGGCCTCGAGGCCGTTCGCAACCGCGTTGGCGCTGTAGCCGAGGCGTTCGAGGAAGCGTAACGGGACCTTTGGGTTCACCGCATTGTCTTCCACCAGCAGCACCCGCAAAGGGCACTCGTCGCCCAGCCGCATCCTCGCAGGAGCAGCGGCCGCGGCTTCCGGCCGCGCCTGATTACCCTTGAACAACGACTGAAGGCTCCGCCGGAGATAATTCTTCTTGATCGGTTTGACGACCGAGGGGGCTGTGATCGCGGCGGGGTTGAGCTGGCCGGACGACACGCCGACGGGCAGGAGGATCAACGGGGGAATTGCTGCTGCCCACGAGGTGGGCCTGCAGGGCCTCCTGGGCCGTCTTGCGTGGGGTTATGTCCTGCAGGGTCCCGATGATCCGGGCAGGCCGTCCGCGTTCGTCGGGCGTAACGGACTTTTAGCCCGCGCTCAGCCCGCGTCAGCTGCCAGCACTCGTCTTGACGCGATACACGGGTTCGATGAACACGCGTTCCCCGGCGGGCTGATGATCCAGCGCGGTGCGGTCGGCCGTCAGGTCATCGGGGTGGATCAGTGTGACCCACGCAGCGTGGGCAAGGATACCATCAGGAGGTTCTCCCTGGAAAGAAAGGGCCCGGTGGGACGGCAATTACGACCTTTGGCCGGACCTCGGGAAAGTCCGGGTCATCCGCCGCCGGGAGGCGGGGCGGGGGCGTTGGGAGGGGAAGGAAGGGGCTCACGGCTATCGGGCTCGATGCCGAGGATTGAGCGGAGGAGATTGATCGGTCCAAGAGCAAACGCCCAATCGGGGTTGGCCAGTTGTCCGGTTAGTTTCACTTCAAGCACTTGTGAAAACGGTGCCAGCACGGCGCCGACCGCCGAGCCGATGATGCCCCGGCTTTCCTGGAAGGGATAAATCCTTGCGGTGAACGCCACCGCCTTGGTGTCGAGAAAGTAGTCCCCCTGCGTATCCAAGGCCGCTTGGGGTCCGGTCAGCTTCACCTCGCTGAACGCGAGCTTGCGGCCCTCGAGGGTGAAATTTGCGCGCGCGGCATCCAATTGGAGGGTGCTGAAGTTGAGCAGGGTTTGTCGCAGCAGCGCGGAAAGGATTCCGAGCATGTTGATCTCTCCCAGTTCAGCCCCGCTGATTTGGGCATTGCCCGTGCCGTTGAAGCTGTAGATGTCGCGCGCGGTCCCCTCGGCGGACAGGGCCAGGTCGAGCCGGCCCGCTGCGATCTTTTGCTGGAACCGGCTTTGCGGTGACGGCGGGCGACCGGCGCGCGCCGCGCTGTAGTCCTCCACGGTTTGAATCGAGCGTCCAAGTTCCGCTGCGGTGAGCACGGCGTCAAAGCCGAGTCGCTGCTCACCGTTCAGCGCTTCGAGCGTGGCTTGCCCTCGCAGGTCTCCGCCGGCGAAGACCGCCGCGATGTCGTCGACGTGGACATCATCGTCGTCCACGCGGGCCGTGAACCGCAGATTGCGGACGGGAAAGCCGTAGAACGTGGCAGCACCCTGCGACTCGCCGGAGAGGGTGATTCGTTGGTGTTCCCCCCATGGCGAGGCGGGACCCTCGATCCGACCGACGGCCCTCATCTGGGGCGGGTGTTCGAAGACAAAGGGAGCGACGGCCCGCACGATGGCTGGCCCGGCCAGCTGCGCGGCCTCGGCTACGGCAAGATCGCTGGTCACGGCGAACTCAAGCTCGCGCAGCAGCCCGGTCCCCGCCTGCGCAATTCGAACGAAGCGCCCCTGGGCCCCGTGCTCCCCGATCCGGGCGTTGAAATCCAGAACGTCGACGAACCCGGGGCGGATGAAGAGCTGGGCGCTCACGCGGTCGAGTTCGACACCGCGGAGCCCCGCGTTCTCGCCGTCGACGGCGACGAAGACGGCGGTCGCGAGGGGCGAGCCCCAGAAACCGGCGACCTCGACGTCGGCCTGGGGCGCGGAGGTTGGAAAATCAAAATTGGTCCAGAAGCGCGGCCACCACTCGCGGAACCAGCCGTTGATGTCGCCGGGGCGGAGCGTACCCGCGAGCAGAAAGCGGAAGGCCCGGGTCGCCGTATCCATTTCGTAGCTACCCGCTACCCGGCTGCCCGGCGTGTGCAGAACGAGATCGGAAACCCGCAGGCGGGACCCGGCCCAGGCGAACCGGGCGCTAGCCGCCTCCAGCGGCACGGAGCGGACGATGACCGGGCCGGCGGCAAATGCCCCCTCCACCGAAAGCGGAACCCCGCCCGGCCCCAACCGGGCCGCCGCCTCGATCCGCGGCGCCCCGCGGTAGGCGAGTTGGTCGACCAGCGCGACCCCGGCGAGCGCGCCGATCTTCTCGAGGAGGGGCCGGGGCATCCGGCCTTGGGCGGTGACCGTCCCGCTGCGGTCCGTGGGATCAATCAGGCCCCGGGTGATCCATGCCGTTCCCTCGATCACACCGCGGGCGTCAAAGTCGAGCCCCTCGTCCTCGAAGGACTGGAGCTGTAACGACAGGGGCTGGACCGAGAAGCCCCACGCCTCGGCCCGGCTGGCCGTAAGCTCGACCGCGTTCGGCGAGAAACGCAGGGGAGTCCGACTGAGCTTACCCTCGACCCTCGCCGCGATGCGATGGACGCGCGCCTGCCCCGGCAGGGTCAAGTCGCCCACGGTGGCCACGATCTCCAATGGGCTCGGTGCCGACGAGCGAAGTGCGAAGGAAGAGGTGGCAACCAATTGCTCAAGGGTCGGCGCGGAAAATTCCCCGCGGCCCGCCGGAAGGGTAACCGCGTCCGCGGTGAAGTGGGCATCAACCCGGGCGAGGGTGGCGGGATCAGGAGTAAGCACGAGGGAAAGGTGGGGCGTCCTCAGCTGATCGAGGCGGACCAGTTCGGGAGCGACAGTCCGGGCAAAGCGGAGGTAGGTTGCCGCGTACTGCCGCGGGTCAAGGGTCGGTCCACCCTGGTTGGGCACAGCGATGGCCCCGCGGGCGGCAACGGTGAGCGTCCCGATCCGGCCGTCGAGGGCGGTGATCTCCCATTCGCGCTGGCCCGGTCGCGGGCGCAGGCGCGCATGGAGGTCCTTGACCAGATTGGTCTCGGTGCCGGTCGGTGAAAACATGGCCGGCACCAGCAGATCGACCCCGATCAACTCAAGGTCTTCAACGGTGACGTCGCGAACCAACAAGGCCCATGCATCGAGCTTCAGGAAGGCGGCGCCGATCGTGACGATCGGCCCGTTGACCGAGGGGGGACTTAGACGGACATTCTCCAGCAAAATGCGGCCAAGCGGGTCGAACTGCGCGCGACCGAACTCGACCTTCAAACCGTACGTCTCGGCGCTGGCCGCCAGTTGCCGGGAGACGAAGGCCGGCAACGTCAGCTGCTGGGCGGTCAGAATAAAAATCTGGAATCCGAGGATCGTGAGCAGGACGATCCAGGCGGTCCAATGGGCGGCGGCCAGCACGCCGCGGGCGCAGGCGCGGACTCCTTGCCAGCCGGTGCGGAAGAAGGACTTGATCGGTCGCACGGTCTGGCCTCGGGTTGCCGCGGGAGCCCGTTCAGGGTGCGACTTGCGGACCGGGATCACGGGTCCCGTAAGTCAGGGTCCAGAGCGCGTCGAGCAGTGGCTGCGGGGCCTCGAAGACGACGCCACCCTGAAGCTCCGGGGTACCGGCGTACTGCGTCGAGCCCCCGGCCCGTTCGCTGAAAAAAAGAGTCGAAACCGTCAGCTGGGCGCCGTCCCCGCCCACCAGCGAAAGGGTCGTATCCAGGCGGTAGCGCCAGGGCCGGTCTTCGCCGGATACGGTGATCAACGGCCCAAAGTCGTCGCGCACGAAGGACTCCGCCCGGAGGGTGCCAAGCTGGGCCAGCAGTGCCTCCAGTGCCGCCCGGCGGTCCGGGGGTTCCGCCGCGAGGGCCTGCTCCCACGTCTCCCCGACCGCCAGCTGGCGCGCGTAGACCGGCTGCTGTGCCGGTGTATCCATCAGGCTGAGACCGGTGATGCGTGCGCCCGGGGGAAGTTCGCGGAGGAGCCGCTCGCGGTAACTGCGGGGGACGACGGGCGTCGCGGTCAGGATCCCTGGTTCCACGAGGTAGACGAAGTCCTGATTGGCCAGCTTCGCGTAGATGCGACCCTCGCGCTCGGTCCCGACGCCGAGTTGGAGCACCAGCGTCGCCGGCGGCGCGCCGGCCGCAGCGGCCACGGAGACGGTGAGGGTGCGCTCGGGCCGGGTGAGGCCCCAGTTTTCAAGGTCGAGTCCGCCAGGGGCGTCCGAGAGAAAGCCTCCGGTGTCGACGACTTCGAGCAGCTGCAGGCGCTGGATCAGGCGCTCGACCACCTCGCGGTCGGCGGGCAGGGTCTGCGGGCCGGCGACCGCCCCCTGGCGAAGGATCATCTGCCAGCTCGGCGCGGCGCTGGTTCCGGTTGCCTCCAACCGCTGGAGGGTCAGCTCGGGCCGGCCGGGCGCGGCAAGGGTCACCGCAGTCACCGTGCGGCCGTCGAGGTCGAGGACGCGACGATCCCGCAGCTCGACCTGCGCATTGCGCAGGGTGGTGGCGAGCCGGGCGGGCAGCGCGACCGAGAAGACGGCGGTGCGATCCTCAAGCTTTGCGTAGAATTCGATTTCCGATTCCCCGCTCGCGGTTGGCGGAAGGGGTCCGATTTCGTTGCCGAGCAGCAGGGTCTCCCGCCGGTTGTTGCCTTCCAGCGTCACGCGGAGGGCTCCCGAGCCCAGGCCGGCCCGGTCCGCGAGCTCGGGATTGGTCCGTTCGACCCCAAGATAGCGCCGGGTCTCGAGCGTGTTGAGTCCGCTCACCGCCAGCTGCACGGCGGTGCGGCTGGCGCGGGCCACGATCGGGTTCTCAAACGACCATCGGTCGCCCTCGCCGCGGCGCACGCGGATGCGGAGGTTGGCGGGCGCGGCTGTTTGCAGGGTGAGCGAGCGAACCTCAAAGAACGGAATGCTGAAGAAGGTCGGTGCGCGCAGTTCGTCGGGGTTGAGCCGCAGGCTATCGAGAAGGCTTCGGCCCACGACATGCACGCGCTTGCCATCGGGCGAGAGTACATAGACCCGGTTGCCCACGGGGGTTTCCGCGCCGATTCGGAGAGCGGCGGCGGCGGCGGCGCCGTTGGCATCCAGGCCGCCCGAGCTGAAGGTTACCGTCAGCTGGGGTTGGTCGAGGCCGTAGTCGGCCAGCGACTGACCGTTGGCCGCAAGGTCCTCGACGGCGAAGCTGGCCTCGTGCTCGAGGAGCTTGAGCTCGTTGGCAATGCGCAGGACGGCGTGCGGGTTGGCCGGCCAGTCGAGGGGCGAGGTCAGGTTCCACGCCTCGCCCTGGCGAACGAGCCGGACGGGCGCGGTAAGGGTGGGGCCGGTGATCTCGAGGGATTGGAGGTTGGCGGCCTCCGGCCCGAGCACACGGCGGCGCGACTCAAGGGCGGCCTGCTCGGTCCGCCACTCCCGTTCAAAGCGGAAGATGAAGAAAAACAGCGCAACATTGAGGAAAAGGAGGACGAGCGTGACTTTGGTGCGCATGACGAGTGGGGGTCAGGTGCGGCGTGTCCAATACACCAGCAGCCCGAGCAGGGCGGCGGCGCCGGGCAAGGCGAGGAGGAGGCTGTAGCGCAGGCGGGAAAGGTCCTGCTGGCTGAGCGTGAGCTGGAAGCGCTCGATCGGGCGGGCGGGGATGTTGAGCTGCGTGTCGCGGTCGAGGCACCAGTTCACCGCATTGAGCATGATGCTTTGGTTGCCGAAGTTGCCGATCCGGTTGTTGGAGATCAGGTCGGTGTTGCCGAAGACCACCAACCGGCCTCCGCGCACGCTGAAGGGAAGGTCCTTTGGCGGGATGACGCGCTCGGAGGCAGTGATGAGCCCAAGCACGTCCTTGGGTTCGAGATCCGGGCGGCCCTTGATGTCGACCCCCTCGTTGTACTCGGCGCGGCCGGTCCGGTAATTGGTCTCGCCCCAGGCGCTTGGGGCGGTGGCGGCGAGCACCGTGACCTTGAGGCTGCTGTCCAGGGATCGGCCGGGATCCAGGGTGACGATCCGCGAGGGTCCGAGCGTCAGGGGCAGTCCGTAGTTCACCAGGGTGCGCGTGACCGGATGTTCACGGGCGAAGGTGTAAATGCGCAAATCGCCTCCTGGCGTCACGTTGTCGACGGTGTTGTCCACCACCTGCACGTCGTCGGAGGCGCGGATACCCCAGTCCAGGAGCACGGGGTCAAGGCCGTGCGCGTACCCGGGTGAAAGCAGCAGGATCAGGCGGCCGGCTCCGTTGGCGAGATACTGGCGCAGCAGCTCGACGACATAGGGTTCGTACCGGCCCTGGGGCTCGCAGGCGATCAGCAGGTCCGCGTCCTCGGGGACCCGGCGGTTCTGATTGAGGTCGATCAGGCCGACTTCGAAGTTCCGCGCCCGCAGTTCGTCGCGCAAGGTCGACAGGCCGCGCACGCGATCGACGTCCTCCGGGCTCATCTCCCCGTGGCCAACAAGGAAGTAGACCTTTTCCCGCTCAAGGCTCGAGGTATCGAGGATCGCCGCAGTCAGCACCCGCTCGCCTTGAAAGGCCTCCTTGCGGCCCTGCTCAACCTGATAGAGCTCGTCGAGTCCGACCAGCCGGCGCTGGTCCCCGCTGGTGATCAGGAGGGAGCGCTCGCTGGTGATCCCCAGCTGCTGGGCCTGGCGCAGCTGTTGATAGACATCGAGGTACTGGACGGTGATGCGGCCGTCGAAGCCCGTGGCCGGATCGTGTTTGGTCTCGGTCGTGTAGACGTATTCGCGCAGCAACCCGCTGACGTCGCGGAAGGCCTGGGCAATCTCCGGGGTTTCGGAGTCGCCGTCGAACGTGACGTAGACGCGCACCGGCTGCTTTAGGTTCTCAAGGTAGGAGATGGTCTCGGGTGAGAGCGAGTGCCGGCGATGCTCCGTCAAGTCGAAGCGCCACGCGTAATGGAGCGAGAGGTAATTGAGTCCGCCGAAGAGCGTCAGAAAGAGCAGCGCCTGCAGCACGAGGTTGAGCGTGCGGATCCAGCGGGCGGCGCGAAAACTCTCGAAGTTGCCCATGGTCAGCTGTGGAGCAACTTGGCCTCGACGCCGAGAATGCTGAAGATCAGGGCCAGGACCGTGCCGCTCAGGTAAAACAGGAGGTGGCGCGTATCCACCACGCCGCGGCTGAAATCACCGAGGTGGGTGAACACCTGGGCGTAGTCGACCGCCGTCCTGAAGGCCGAGAGGGACTCGGCATCAAGCGCCGTCGTGCCTTCGAGGAAACGCAATCCGATGATGACGGCGAAGAGCATCGCGAAGGCGAGGATGCCGGCGACTGCCTGATTGCGGGAAAGCGAGCTGGCAAAAACGCCGAGCGCCACGAAAAGGAGCCCGGAGATCGCGATGAACAGGTAGCCGCCGATGAGGGGACCGGGGTCAAGAAAGCGGGCGTCCCCGGCGAAGCGGTCGAGGATGGAGAAGAACCCGCCGGTGGAGGCCCACAGGGTGATGTAAAGAAAGTAGGCTGCGCCGTATTTGCCCAGCACGACCTCGGTGGTTGAGACCGGGGTGGTCAGTAGGGTCTCCAGCGTGCCGAGGCGGCGTTCCTCCGAGATGCACTTCATCGTCAGCAGCGGAACCATGAAGAACACGGGAATCCAGAAGACCTGGAAGAACACGTAGGCCGGGGACATCTGCTGGGGGCCGCGGCTGTAGTCGGCAAGGATGTTGGCGAAGACGAATCCCATCACGCCCAGAAAGAGCACCGCCGCGATGTAGGTACTCGGGCTGACCAGGAGCATCCTGATCTCGTGGCTGAGAATGGTGAAAAAGTGACGCATGTCAGATTCGGCGCAGGGCTATCCGTTGGCGAGGCAAGCCGCCCGGCCCGCGCGCAGAGGCCTTAAAGGGATCATCGGGGGTGGGCGGTTGCGAGTCCAACGGTCATTTGGACGACTGGGGTGCGTCAACGACATCCCAGCTCCGGCGGGTGGCGGCGAGAAAGACATCCTCCAGGGTGGGGTGGTCCCGGCCGAGGGAGCGAAAGCGGAATCGGCTGTCGGCGGCAAGCGCCCTCAACAGGCTCTCGCCCAAATCGCTGTCCCGGTCGGTCGCCAGACTCAGGGCGCGGAAACCAGCGGCGTCCGGCTCGCCGATCACGTCGAGCTTGAGCGAGGGATCGACGCCCCCAATCAGCGCGGCGAGGGCCGTGGTGTCACCCGCGACCTCGAGCCGGTAGCGGGAGGGCCCGAGGATTTCGCGGCGCAGATCGGCTGGGGCGCCCGCCGCGACCACGCGGCCCTGGTTGATGATGAGCACCCGGTCGCAGGTCATCTCGATCTCCGGCAGGATATGCGACGAGATGATCACCGTCATTTTCCCCCGCAGGCGGCTGATCAGGTCGCGCACGATGAGGATCTGATGAGGGTCGAGTCCGATCGTCGGCTCATCCATGATGATGACGGGTGGCTCGGCGAGAATGGCTTCAGCGATGCCGACGCGCTGGCGATAGCCTTTGGACAGTTTTCCGATGATCCGGTGGCGCACCCGCTTGAGGTCGCACAGGTCGAGCACTTCCGAAATGCGGTCTCCGAGTTTGCTTCGCGCGATTTCCTTCAGGCGGCCGCGGTAGTGCAGGTACTCGGTGACCCGCATATCCTCGGGCAAGGGATTGTTTTCCGGCATGTAGCCGATGAGCCGCTTGACCTCGTCCGCCCGCGTCGCGACGGGCAGCCCGCAGATTGAAACGTGGCCTCCGGTTGCGGGCAAAAAACCGGTCAGGATCCGCATGGTGGTCGACTTGCCGGCGCCGTTGGGTCCGAGGAAGCCGAGAATCTCGCCGCGGGCGACCGTGAAGCTGATATTGCTGACCGCCGTCACCCCGGCGAAGGATTTCACGAGGTTCCTGACTTCAATAGCGGGCGAGGAATCGGGCATGGAATGGGCCAAGGGAAGACCAATACGGGCGGGAGTGGTTCAAGCGAAGCGCAATTTTTAGGCGATGCCGATGCGGATGCCTAGGTTTTGGCCAGCGTCACCTCGCCGGCCCGAAACCGCTCGGTCTGGCCGCGGTCGCCCTTGAGCCGGAGCGCGCCGTCCTCGTCGATGCCGCCCGCCGTGCCGGTGAAGCGGCGGTCGCCCTGGATCACGGTGATGGTGCGGCCGCAGAGGACGTCGTAGCGGGTCCAAAGCTCGTTGAAGGAACGCTCGTAAGCCCCGCTGACGAAGCGGGCATAGGCGAGGTGCACCCGGCCGATCAGGGCGGCGGCGAAGCGGTTAAGATCGACGGGCGAGCGGGTGTGCTCGGCGATCGAGATGGCGCGCTGGGCCAGGTCGCCTGGCCAGACGCCCGAGCTGTTCACGTTGAGCCCAAGGCCCAGCACGAGGTCGCGGATCTCGTCCGCGTCGACGCGGGCCTCGGTGAGGATGCCACCGGCCTTGCGGCCTTCGAAGAGGATGTCGTTCGGCCATTTGAGCGCGGGGGTGGCCCGGCAAAAATTGGCGATCAATTCGCAGAGATTGGCGCCCATCCACAGGGTGAACGTCTGCATGCGTCCAGGTGGCAGGCGCGGGCGAAAGGCAAAGCTGGCGTACAGATTGCCATTGGCCTCGCTGTGCCAGACCCGACCGAAGCGTCCCCGGCCCTTGAGCTGCTGCCGGGCCATGACCACGAAGGGCGCCTCCCGGCCGGCGGAGAGCTGTCGGGTAGCTTCGTCGTTCGTGCTGTCGATTTGATCGTGCAGCAGCAGGGGGAGGGTGTCCGGCCCAGGCGGAAGATAGGCGGTGAGCAGCGCGGCGTTGAGTCCGGTCGGTCGCCCGGCCACGCGGTAGCCACGCGCCCGAACCGCTTCGAAGGCAAAGCCCTGTTCCCGGAGCTTTTCCATGTGCTGCCACACCGCGACCCGGCTCATCCCGAGTTCGCGCGCGAGGAGGTTGCCCGAGACGAAGCCGTCGCCCGCCGCGAGGAGGGAGCGCACGATGGTGACTTCAGGGGGGGAGCTGCTCATGACTGCCAGTCCAGCCCGAGATCGACCCAGACGCTTTGGTGGACGAGCGCCCCGGTCGAAACAAAGTCGAGCCCCAGCCCGGCCAGCCCGGGGAGGGAGCGCAACGTGATGCCGCCACTGGCCTCGGTGAAGGCGCGGCCCTTGATCAGGGCAAGGGCCCGGCGGAGCCGAGCTCGGGTGAAGTTGTCGAGCAGGATGACATCTGCGCCGGCGGCAATCACGGCCGGGATCTGGGCGAGTTCGTCGACCTCCACCTCGACCGGCAGGTCGGGACTCGTCTTTTTTGCGGCGGCCACGGCCGCCGCCAGACGGGAAACGCCGCCGCCGTCACCGCCGTCAAACCCGATCAGGGCGAGGTGGTTGTCCTTCAGCATGACGCGATCGAAAAGGCCGAGGCGGTGGTTCCAGCCTCCGCCGCAGGCCACGGCGTACTTTTCCAGCGTGCGGTAGCCGGGAGTCGTCTTGCGCGTGTCGAGCAGCCGGGTGCGACCCGGTCCGAGGGCGTCGACATAGCGCTTGGTTTGCGTGGCGACACCGGACAGCCGCTGCAGAAAATTCAGCAGTACCCGCTCGGCGGCAAGAAGGGTCCGGGGATCGCCGCTGAGCGTGGCCACCACGGTCCCGGCGCGCAGCGTGGAACCGTCGCGCGCTCGCAGCTGGACGGAGGCCCTTCCGCCGTAGGCGGTGAGGATCAGGGGCAAGAGCCCGAGCCCGCAGGCCACCATGTCCTGCCGCGCCACCAGATCGGCCCGGCCTGCCCGGGCCGCTGAACCCAAGCTCGCGGTGGAGCGATCGCCGGTGACCTTGGGTCGGCTCCGAAGCCCGAGCCCGGCAAGATCCTCGTCGCGGGCGATTTCCACGAGGCGGCGCAGGTAAGACCGGTCGAGGTCCTCCCAGGTCAGTCGTTGGAGCAGGGTATCGGCGAACGCGGCGGCCATGCGCGATTACACGCCGGCGCCCCGCATAAAGTCGAACGGGATTTGCGTGAGAACCGACTAACGCTCCGTGCTGATCCGGGTGAATTCGGATGGTCGGATGTACGCGTCGGCGGCATCCCGTTGGAGGGCGGAGGCCGCGGCCGGATCGCTTTGCTTCAGCAGATAAACCGCCTGGTTGGCGGAGGCGATATTGCGCTGACGTTCCTCCTCCTCGTACTGAGTCATTCCCCGCTGCTCGGCGCTCTGGCCGACCACCGGGAGCGTGAAGCGATTGAGGACGCCGCGATCGAGCTCCGAGAGATAGCGGCGCGCGGCAAGCCGTGCGAGCTCGGTCCGGGTGTAGAGCTGGCGCTCGGTGAAGACCGGGGGACGGTCGCCCTCGACCACCACCGTGGGGAGACGGATGATCTGGTTGCGCGGTTTGTCCGCTGCCTCCTCCTCGGCCGTCTTGGGCGGCGGTTCGACGGGCGGGCTGTACTTGGGCATCGCCGCGGCGAGCGCGGAGGCGAGGCCGGGCGAAACCGCCCGACGGCGAGACGCCGCGGGTTGAGGTGCGGCGGCGGCGGGCGTTGTGACAGCAGGGGCGCTGGCCGGCGCCGCGCTCGGGGGTTCGGCCGGAACGGCCGGCGGCGGGGACGGCTGGGCTTGGCTGGCGGCCGCGCTCAACAGCACGGCCGAAGCCAGGAGGGCGGCTCGCGTGGGGTTCATGATAAGAGGGAGGACAGTAAAACGGTGGCGGGGTTCATTTTCAAACGCAACCGCGTTGCTCAGGAGAAAGTCATCCGGCGCAGGATTCTCGCCATGATGCCCGGAAGGAAACGCTGCAGGGGAATCCCGAAGGTCTCGCGCCCACCGATCACCACCTCGTCGCGTCCGGCTGCGAGGGCGGGGAGCAGGCGCTGCGCAAAGGTATCGGCGGACATCGCCCCGGCCTGAGCGGAGTCGCCCCGCCCGTGGCGACCGCCGGTCGAGTCGAGGGCCTGGACGGAGATTTCGGTGCGGACGTAGCCGGGGCATACGAGGGTGACGCCGATCCCCTCGCGCCACAACTCGGCGCGGAGGGCGTTGAAGAAACCATGCAGGGCGTGCTTGGAGGCTGCGTAGGCGGAGCGTCGCGGCGTCGCGACGTAGCCCACCACGCTGCTGATCACGACAATGCGCCCACGGCGCCGGGCGCGCAGCGCCGGGAGCAGGGCCTTGGTTAGTCCGACCGCCCCGAAGTAGTTGACCTCCATGATCGCGCGATCGATGGCGAGGGGCGTGTCGGCGGCGAATCCGCGCTGGCCGATCCCGCCGTTATTGACGAGCAGGTCGACCTGGCCGCAGGTGGCGAGCACGGTCTCGACCGCGGTAGCGAAGGTGTCGCTTGCAGCGAGATCGAGGGGAACGATCACATGGGCGGTGGGGTCGCCGGGCAGGGTCGCGCGGACGCGTTCAAGCTCGGCGGACCGGCGCGCGGAGAGCACAATCCGGGCACCTTCGGCAGCGAACGCCCGAGCCAGGGCCTCGCCGATGCCGGACGAGGCGCCGGTGATCCAGACGACCTGACCGGCGAAGCGCATCGTATCAGCCCCGAATCTGGCCGGTGCCGTCGATCACGTATTTGTAGCTGCAGAGCTCGGGCAGACCCATCGGCCCGCGGGCGTGCAGGCGGTCGGTGCTGATGCCGATTTCGGCGCCAAAGCCGAATTCGAAGCCGTCGTTGAACCGTGTGCTGGCATTCCACACGACCACCGCGGAGTCGACCGCGGCCTGAAAGCGGGCGGCGGCCTGGGCGTCGCGGGTGATGATCGCGTCGGTGTGGCCAGAGCTGTCGCGGTTGATCACCTGCACGGCCTCCTCGAGCGAATCGACGATTCGCACGGCGATGATCAGATCGAGAAACTCGGTGGTGTAGTCGGCGGGCGTCGCGGCCACGGCGGGAACGGCCGCCGCGGCGAGGAGCGCGGCGGAACGCGCATCGCAGCGCAGTTGGACGCCCTTCGCCGCCAGGGCCGCGGCGACCCGCGGCAATACGGCGGGCGCTGCCGCCGCGTGGACCAGCAATTGTTCGGCGGCGTTGCAGACGCCGGTGCGCTGCGTCTTGGCATTCACCGTGACGCGCTCGGCGATCTCCGGGTCGGCCTCGCGATCAAGGTAGACAAAGCAGACGCCGGTGTAGTGCTTGATGACCGGGATGGTGCTGTTCTGCGCCACGAAGCGGATGAGGCTCTCGCCTCCACGCGGGATGATGCAGTGCACGTACGCGTCGAGCTTGAGCAGGCAATTGAGCGCAGCCCGGTCGGTGGTCGGGATCAGCTGGACGGCGTCAGCGGGCAGACCCGCCGCGGCCAGCGCCTCGCTGATCAGGGCGGCGAAGGCGGTGTTGGTGTGGAAGATCTCCTTGCCGCCGCGGAGAATCGACGCGTTGCCCGACTTCAGGCAGAGGATCGCGCAGTCGATCGTCACGTTGGGCCTCGCCTCGTAGATGATGCCGATCACGCCGATCGGCACGCGAACTTTGCGGATGCGCAGCCCGTTGGGCCTGACGGTGTCGTCCAGGAGCGCGCCGACCGGATCAGGCAACGCGGCCACCTGGCGGACAGATTCGGCGAGGTGCTCAAGCCGGGTCGGCGTGAGCGTGAGGCGGTCGATCTGGGCCGCGTTCAGACCATTGGCGGCTGCCGCATCGAGGTCCTGCTGATTTGCTGCGAGCAGGGCGGCCGTCGACCCCGTCAGCAACATCGCGAGCCGTTGCAGGGCGTCGTTCTTCTGCGCCGTCGGGACCGTCGCGAGCACGAGCGAGGCCGCGCGGGCGCGCTGGGCGATCGAGGTGACGAGTTGGTCGAGTTCCGCGGACATGAGGAATGGATCGTTGGGCAAAGGGGACGGTACGCCAAGCGATTTTCCGCGCTGGCCCGGCGTGGGTGAATCGAACGACGAAAAGCAAAGCGCGGTTGCCGTGGGGGCTCGAAGCGTGGATCGTCGGCCATGGACTACAGACAATTGGGCGGATCTGGTCTCAAGGTGCCGGTGCTGACCTTTGGCACGGGCACGTTTGGGGGCAAAGGCGATCTCTTCTCCTCTTGGGGTGCGAGCGATGTGGCCGAAGCCACCCGGCTCGTCGATATCTGCCTGGATGCGGGGGTGACGATGTTTGACAGCGCGGATGTGTACTCAGGAGGAAAGGCGGAGGAGATTCTCGGTCAGGCAATTGCGGGCCGGCGTGATCGGGTGCTGATCTCGACCAAGGCGACCTTCCGCTTCGGGGACGGACCGAATGATGTGGGTTCCTCGCGTCACCACCTGACACGAGCAATCGACGGCGCGCTGCGCCGCCTGAAGATGGACTACATCGATCTTTTCCAGCTGCACGGATTTGATGCGCAGACGCCGGTGGAGGAAACGCTCAGCACCCTCGATGGCTTCGTGAAGGCGGGAAAGATTCGCTACCTGGGCGTGTCGAATTTTTCCGGCTGGCACCTGATGAAGTCTCTGGCGGTTTCCGAAAAATACGGCTGGGCGCGGTATGCGGCGCACCAGGCCTATTACTCCCTAATCGGGCGGAGCTACGAGTGGGAGTTGATGCCGTTGGCGCTCGACCAAAAAGTCGGTGCCGTGGTGTGGAGTCCGCTGGGTTGGGGTCGGTTGACCGGCAAGATTCGCCGGGGTCAACCTCTGCCTGCGACGAGCCGTCTGCAGGCCAAGATCTCCGTCGATCTCGGGCCGCCCGTGGAGGACGAGTATCTTTATCGTGTCGTGGATGCCCTTGATGCGGTGGCCGCCGAGACGGGTAAGACCGTGCCGCAGGTGGCACTCGCGTGGGTGCTTTCCCGTCCGAGCGTCTCCTCTGTGATCATCGGTGCCCGCAACGAGGAGCAGCTAAGGCAGAACCTCGGAGCGGTGGGCTGGACTCTGGCCAAGGATCAGATTGCCCGGCTCGACGCCGCCAGCGCGACGCCGAAGGCCTACCCGTATTTTCACCAGCAGCGCTTCGAGCGCAATCCGCCGCCCGTAGGGTAAATTTCGATTTTCGATTTTTGAATTTCGATTGGCGGTCCGGAATTACACGGGGCCTACTCCTTCTGCTTTCGAAATCGAAAATCAAAAATCGAAATTCGAAAATCCAGAGGCGTTAGCCGACGACCATCCCGCGTTTGAACCGCCACGGGGCGATGGTCATGATGGTGGCGTGATGAAGGTCAGGATGCCGAGCGTCGGCAGGAGGGCGACGAGGCCGTCGCCGTTCCAGAGCACCTGAGAGAAGTCCTCCCTGGACCGGGCAACCCGTTTGAGCCGACTGAAGTCCGGCACGAGGCTGATGGGAAACCAAGCGCTGCCCACTGCGCTCATGGGGACGAGAAGGAAGGCCGCGAGGCGCCTTAGACCGGCGCGAGACCGAGAGCCCGGTGGTGCACATCGGCCCAGTGGCTGGCTGGAATGATCGGGCCCATGTGGCGGACGGTTTCGCCGCCCATGTGGGAGGCGAGACGGCCGGCGGCCGGCAGGGGCCAGCCGCGGAGGTAGCCATAAAGGAAGCCGGAGGCCCAGGCGTCACCGGCACCATTCGTGTCGACCACGTTGGGGATGTGGAGCGGCTCGATGCGGTAAAGTTCCTTGTCCTGCGCGATCCAAGCGCCGTCCTTGCCGACCTTGACGGCGGCGGTGACCCCGTGCCCTGCGAGTTCCTGGGCCAGTGCCTCGTAGCCGACCTTGCTGTCGGGAAAGAGCGCGCGGATCTCGTCCTCGTTGGCGAAGACGATGTCGATGCCGCGCTTGAACTGGGAGAAGAGCCAATCGCGCGAGGCGCCCACCACTTCGAAGGACGAGAGGTCGAGGCTCACGCTGCAACCGGCCGAGCGAGCGCCGGCGAGCGCGGCATCCGCCAGCGCCTGGTTGAAGACGAGATAGCCCTCAATGTGGGCGTGGCGGCAGCCGGCGAAGTCGGCCGCGGACAGCTCGTGCGGGGCGAGCGTCATCGCGGCGCCGAGGTCGGTGCGCATCGTGCGTTGAGCGTCCGGCGTGACGAGTGCGAGGCAGCGAGCGTTCGGTTTGTCACCGTGCTTGAAGCGCGAGGCATCGACGCCGACGGCGGCGAACTGCTCCCGGTAGCGGTGGGCAAACTCGTCGTTGCCCAGCTTGCCGAGAAACGTAGTGCGGAGGCCGAGGCGGGTGGCGTTGAAGGTGACGTTTGCGGCGGATCCGCCCGTGGAATGGGCCGGATCGCGTTCAAGTTTCTGCAGGATCTGGTGCATCTCATCGCTGTCGACGAGCACCATGCCGCCCTTTTCTCCCGGCACATGATTGAGGAAGGTGTCATGGACGGGCGCGAGCAGATCCATGATCGGCGAGCCGATACCGACGAGATCGAATGGGTGGGCGGAAGGGGAGGGCATGGGAAAAGATTAGCCGGAAACGGTGAGGCTGGTGGCCAGCAGGGGCTCGTCGTCGACCTCGATGACCAAGGAGTAGTCGCCGGGCTTGGGAAAAGAGAGATTGCGGATCTCGTTGATGAGATTGATCCGCTGCAAGGGATTCGAGGATTCGAAAGGCTGCTCAATGAGCGGCGCCATCGATGCATGGTCCGCCCCCATGGAGATCTTGACCTTGTGCGCGCCAGTGGGGACGTCGGAGAGGGTCAGGAACCACACCATGTAGGGGTGCACGACGGGAAACTGGCGTCCGCGGATGGCCGCAAAAATACCCAGAATCGTATGCTTGCCGGTGGCGGGGTCGACATGGACGCCATCACAGGTGAGCCAGGCGAGGACTTGGGGTTTTGATTGCAAGAACCGCGATGCTGGCGCGGACCGGCGGCGGCCGGCAAGCGGGGAATTGCTTGGCCTCCGCCCGGGGAGGGCTTTGCTCAGGCAATGGAGCCGATTGACCGTTTCGTCCAGGAGTTCGCCACCTACCCGCGCTGGTTGGTGGCGCTGATCCTGTCGACGATCGCGATCATCGGGGTCTGGATCGGGGTCAAATTGCTCAAGCTCACCCTCTACGTCATGGGCGCGCTGCTCCTGGCCGTCGCCCTTGCGGGGATCTTCCTCTGGTGGCTTGAGTGAACCGCCGGGTCCGGCGAGCTTTTTCTTGTCTCGCATTTGCGTCCCTCCATACCCGAGTCCGATGAAGTATATTTTCGTGACCGGCGGCGTGGTTTCCTCGTTGGGCAAAGGCCTGACCGCGGCGGCGTTGGGCGCGTTGCTGGAGCTGCGCGGCCTCAAGGTGCGCATCCAGAAATTTGATCCCTACCTGAACGTCGACCCGGGTACCATGAGTCCGTTCCAGCACGGCGAGGTCTACGTTCTCGAGGATGGTGCCGAAACAGACCTCGATCTCGGGCACTACGAGCGTTTCACCAGCGGTAAACTGTCGCGTCTCAACAGCCTGAGTTCGGGCCAGGTTTACGAGAGCGTGATCCAGAAGGAGCGTCGCGGCGTATACCTCGGCAAGACCGTGCAGGTGATCCCGCACGTCACGAATGAGATCAAGGAGCGCATTTACCAGTCGGCCAAGGATGTCGATGTGCTGATCACGGAGATCGGCGGCACCACGGGCGACATCGAGGGCCTGCCCTTCCTCGAGGCCATGCGCCAATTCGCGCTCGAGGTCGGTCCCCATGACGTGATCTTCATTCACGTCACGCTGGTGCCTTATCTGCAGGCGGCGGGCGAACTCAAGACCAAGCCCACGCAGCAATCCGTCGCCAAGCTCCGCGAGATCGGAATCCAGCCGGACATCCTGGTCTGCCGCTGCGATCACCCCCTTGATCACGGTCTGCGGGACAAGATTTCCATGTTCTGCAATGTGCCGGTGAAGGCCGTCATTGAGTGCACCGATGTGGCCTCGATCTACGAACTGCCGCTAGCGCTGCAGAAAGAGGGCATGGATCAGCTCGTCATTGATCTCTTCGGGCTCAAGAATCCCCATCCGTCCAAGAATATCTGGCATGAGATCGTGCGGCGCGTGAAGAATCCTGCGCACGAGGTCACCATCGGGGTCGTCGGCAAGTACATCGAGCTGCAGGACGCCTACAAGTCGGTCTACGAGTCGATCACGCACGCGGGCATTGCCAACAATTGCAAGGTGACGATCCGCCGGATCGATGCGGAGGACCTCGAAAAGAAGAATGGCCTGAACCTCCTGAAGGGGCTCGACGGCATTCTGGTGCCGGGCGGCTTCGGTGATCGCGGCACCGAGGGCAAGATCGCCGCGGCGCGCTACGCCCGGGAGAAAAAGGTTCCGTATTACGGCCTCTGCCTCGGCCTGCAGATCGCGGTCATCGAGTTTGCCCGCAATGTGCTCAAGCTGAAGGACGCGAACAGCACCGAATTCGCGCCGGACACCGCCAACCCCATCATCAACATGATGGAGGAGCAGAAGAAGATCATCGACAAGGGGGCGACCATGCGCCTCGGGAGCTACGAGTGTGCGCTGACCGCTGGTACCCTTGCGGCCAAGGCCTATGGTACGGCCAGCGTGCGCGAGCGGCATCGTCATCGCTTTGAGGTCAACAACGCTTATGTCGGCGCGCTCCAGCGGGCCGGCCTGGTCGTGAGTGGCATCAATCCGCGAAGAAACCTGGTCGAGATCATCGAGCTCAAGAACCACCCGTGGTTTCTGGCGGTTCAGTTTCATCCGGAGTTCCAGTCCAAGCCAAACCGTGCGCATCCGCTTTTCGCGGCCTTTATCGGCGCGACCCTGAAGCAGAAACGCGCGGGCAAGCGCGGGGCCAAGGCGCGGAAGAAGTGACCGGTCCGACCGATCTGCAACCGACACCATGGCGCTTTACGATCCGGCGAAGCTGCTGCTCATTGCCGGTCCCTGCTCGCTCGAAAGTGAGGCCGTCTGCCGGGTCGTGGCCGACCGCCTGAGGCAGATCCAGCAGGAACGGCCGGAGCTGCGGATCGTTTTCAAGGGCTCCTTCGACAAGGCCAACCGCACCTCGCTCGCGGGCGGTCGGGGCACGGGCCTCGAGGAGGGACTGCGGCTGCTGGGCCTCGTGAAGCGGGAGTACGGTTTTCCGGTCCTGACGGACATTCATGACGAGTCGCAGATCGCGCCGGTGGCGGCAGTGTGCGACGTGATTCAGATCCCGGCTTTTCTCTGCCGGCAGACCGACCTGCTTCTGGCAGCGGCGGCCACGGGGCGGGTCGTGAATGTGAAGAAGGGACAGTTCCTTTCGCCGCAGGAGATGGTTCACGTCACGGGCAAGTTGAAGCAGGGTGGGGCGGCGGAGATCTGGCAGACCGAGCGCGGAACCACCTTTGGCTACCAGAACCTGGTGGTGGACATGCGGTCGTTCGCGATCATGCGGGCGAATGGGTTTCCGACCGTCTTTGACGCGACCCACAGTGTGCAGCTTCCGGGCGCGGCCGGGGGCAAGAGCGGGGGGCAGCGGGAGTTCGTGCCGCCGCTCGCGCTGGCCGCGTTGGGGGCGGGGGCGGATGGGTTGTTTATGGAGACGCACCCGGATCCGGATCGCGCGATTTCCGACGGACCCAACATGGTGCCGCTCGGGGACTTGGACACCCTGCTGGCCCGCTGCCTCGGGGTGTGGCGCGCGGTGCGCGCCTGACGCGGAGGGGCCCGGGCCGGCCATTGATTTGCCATGCGGACCATTGACCGCGGCGGCACGCCTGTCTCACTTTAGGCATCAAAACCGATATGGACTCTTTCCTGATCGACGTCCCGGTTCCCTCCATGGGAGCAACCGTGAGCGAGCTCACGGTCATCGACATCAAGGTGCAAAACGGCGCTCGCGTGGCCAAGGGCGACAAGATTGCCGAGCTGGAGAGCGACAAGTCCGTCTTTGAGTTTGAGGCGCCGTGCGACGGGGTCGTGCTGAGCTTCGCCTGCCGAGCGGGCGACATCGTCGAATCCGGAGCGCCTTTTGTCCGCATGGAGACCGCGGACCTTTCCCAGCGCCATTTGCTCAGCAGCGGTGCTGCGGCGGCCGTCAGCACCCGAGCCGCCACTGCCACTCTGGCGGCTGCCTCAGTCGCGCCCGTGCCCAAGGCCGCGGCGCCGGCGGCGGTCAATCCTGCGGGCGGTCCCGTGTGGACCCCGCGCGCGATCAAGTTATTGCAGGATGCGGGAATTGACCCGGCCGCGGTGACGGCGATCGACGCCACGGGCCCGGGCGGTCGCGTCTCGGGTGATGACGTTGCCCGCTATTTGGCGAGCCGACCCGCACCGGCGGGGGAGACAGTGGCCAAGGCGGCGGCGGGTGCCGTGGCCGTGAGTGTCGACGGCACGGTCTGCATTGCGGGCGTGGGCTATGCGGTGCCCAAGAACATCCGGCCGACCAGCGATATCCTGAAGGCCTTTCCGGGTCGCACCGAGGAAGAGATGCTGAAGCTCACCGGGATCAAGGAACGCCGTTATGCCGGCGAGTCCGAAACGGCCACCGATCTTGCGGCCATCGCGGTCGAGCATGCATTGGTGCAGGCCGGCATGAAGATCGAGCAGATCGATGGCTTGATCATGGCGACGGTCATTCCCGATCAGCCGATTCCCTCCATGGCGTGCGCATTGGCGCGGCGCCTCGGGATCCCCAAGGCACTGGCGTTCGATCTGAACGCAGCGTGTTCGGGCTGGCTGTATGCACTTGAGGTGGGGCGCTGCTTCATCCGGGGCGGGACGGCCAAGAATCTGGTGGTGGTGACGGCGGAGTTGCTCTCGCGCATCACCAATCCGAAGGACCATGAGACGGCCTTTCTCTTCGGGGATGGTGCGGGGGCGGCGATCCTGACCGGCGCGAGCGGCGGCCATCGGCTGCACCGCATGGGCCTGTCGAGCGATGCCAACCAGTTTGAAGCGATCGAGCGGCGCGGAGGGGGCGCGCGGCAGCCGGTGCCTCATCCGGGCGGCCATGACCGCGATGACTTTTATCTGCGCATGAACGGCACGGCGGTCTTCAAGAGCGCGGTGATCGGTTTTGCCGACCAGATTGAGGCCACGCTGGCGCGCCACCAGCTGACGGCGGCGGATGTGGACTGGATTGTGCCGCACCAGGCCAACGAGCGCATCCTCCGCGCGGTGGGCAAGCGGGTGGGGATTCCCTACGACAAATTCGTGGTCACGATTGCCAAGTACGGCAACACGTCGGGCGCGAGTGTCTCGATGGCGCTCGGCTGGGCGGTGGAGGAGGGGATTTTCCAGCCCGGCAACAAGATCGTGTTTTGCAGCGTGGGTGCCGGCCTGACCTTTGCCGGCGGACTTCTCGTCTGGTGAGCCCGCGCCGTCCGCGAAGGTGCGCGCCGGCTCAGCCCTGCAGTTCGTGACTGAGCACGCTCAGCGCGTAGATGGCCGCGGTCTCGCAGCGGAGCACGAGCGGACCGAGGGTGATGGGGACGAAGCCCGCAGATACCGCGAGATTCATCTCGGCTGGGGTGAAGTCGCCCTCGGGGCCGACCATCCAGGCGACCTTTTTGGGCGGGCGGCCGTGGATGGCCGTGAACGCGGTGAGGACCGGCTTGAGTGTCTGGGCGCCGGGATGCAGGCTGGCGATCAGTTTCAGATCATAGCCCCGGGCTGATTCCACAAAGGCGGTGGCGGATTGGACTGGAAGGATTTCCGGGAGCCAGGGATTGCCGCATTGCTTGGCGGCCTCGAGGGCGGCGACCTGCCATTTTTCTATTTTCCGATCCGAGCGGTCTGCCGCGAGGTGGACCTGGGTGCGCTCGCTTTCGAGTGGGGCGATGCAGGCGGCACCGAGTTCGGTGGCCTTCCGCACGATGGCATCCATCGAGCCCCCTTTGGGCAGAGCCTGGCCGAGGGTGATGGCATAGGGGAGGGGGCGGGCCTGCTGGGTGAGCCGTGCGCTGAGGACGGCGGCATTCTTGCGGGCATCCGCGAGGGTACAGATCCACTCGGTGCCGCGGCCGTCAAAGACGACGACGGTGTCGCCGGATCGCGCCCGATTGACGACAACCAGGTGGTGGGACTCTTCGGGAGAGAGGCGGATCTCACGCGGCTCGCGTTGGTCTGGCAGGCTGAAGGCGCGAAAGTCGGGCATGGTAGTCACGCAAACGTGGCGCAGGCGTGTGTCGGCCGCAAGGCCGTGCCGCGCAGCGGTGACGGCGGGTGTGCCCACCCCCCAAAAACAGTAAGGGCGCTGGGTAACAACCCCAGCGCCCTTGCCGACTTATTAAACTATGAACTATGAACTACCGAAAAGAACACTAACCAACGATGAGAGAGACGCAGTGGGGGCGAGGTCGTTCAAAATTTCGAAGAAAACAGGATAAAGAAAATTTCCGGCGGGGAAGCGGGTTAATTGGTCGGTAGGAAGGCTTGAGTTCTACGGAAGCCCTCCTAGTTTATCGCCAACAAATGACAGTACTCGTTGTCGAGGACTTCGCGATCTACCGTTCGCTGCTGCTGCAGGTCTGCCTCGTGGCCGGTGGGGCGAGCCGCGTGTTTGAGGCGGCGGACTTGGCGACGGCGCGTGCGACGCTGGCGGCGGAGCAGGTGGATCTGGTATTGCTGGATCTCGATCTGCCGGACGGGAGTGGCTTTGATCTGGTGGACGATCAACTGAAGCGGCAGGAGCGGCCGAAGATCGTTGTGGTCTCGGCCCACTGTGAGGACTACACGATGCTGAGGGTGGAGCGGCTGGGGCTTGAGGGCTTCGTCGACAAGCGCAACGGCGGGGTGGCGATGTTGAGGGAGGCATTGGCGACGCTGAAGGCGGGTCGCCGATACCACTCGCCCTACCTGCTGGAGCGGAAGCAGGCGATGCGCGACGACCCCGCGTGCTTCACCAAGATCCTGAGTGATTGGGAGGTGGAGATTCTTTCCCGCATCGGACAGGCGCTGAGTGATGCGGAGATTGGCAAGCAGCTAGGACTGAGGGCATCGACGATCCAAATGCATCGCAGCCAGATCATGAGAAAATTGGAGATCACG
>CAMAXB010000007.1 GCA_945862035.1 Opitutus sp. GAS368 | reverse complement strand
CGCGCCGGATCGAGACCAGCCGGCAGGGCCTGGGCACGCACCTCGAACAGCCGGGTCGGGAACGATCGGGCCAGCGCCTGGGCCGCTGCCCGGCCCGAGCCGAGTGAAACTTCGCGTTCAGCCGAGGTGCCACCACAGAGGACGGCGATGATGGGATGACTCATGATTTTCGATTTTCGAATTTGGATTTTCGATTGGCGGAACCGCGGATCGTTCCCCGACCTTGGTGGCCAGAGGTTGGCAATCGAAACTCGAAAATCCAAAATCGAAAATTCACAGCACGTCCTCCCAACGCTTGCCGTAGAGCAAAACCTCGGGTTCGAGCTTCACCCCATGGGCCGCCTCGACCCGCGTGCGCACCTTGCGCACCAGCGCGATGACATCGGCGCTCGTGGCGTGGCCGCGGTTGACAATGAAATTGGCGTGGACCGGCGAGACCTCCGCATCCCCCACCCGCTCGCCCTTGAGCCCGGCCTGGTCGATCAGCCGTCCGGCGGAGTCACCCGGCGGATTCTTGAAAATACAGCCCGCACTGGGCTCGCGCGGTTGCGACTTCTGGCGCTTATCCCGGTAGGTGTCGATTTGCCGGCTGATCGACTCCGCCTCGGCCTGAGCCGCCGGACGCAGGACCGCACCGACCGCAATCGCTTCATGCAACTCGGCGCAGTGCCGATAATCCACATGCATCTCCTCCTTGCGCAAAGTCCTCATCTCGCCGGCAAAGTTGACGAGGTTCACTTCCACAACCACATCGAACATCCAGCCGCCCATGGCGCCCGCATTCATCCGCAGTGCCCCCCCGACGTTGCCGGGAATGCCCTCAAGAAACTCGAAGCCCACCAGACCGGCCTTGGTCGCGAGTCCACAGAGGTTCTTGAGGCGGAGGCCCGCACCGACCCGCACGCAGCCCTCGGGCAAGGGCTCGAAGGTTTCCCAAGCCGACTGCCGCAGGCTCAGCACCAAGCCGTCCACCCCTGCGTCCGGCACCACGAGATTGGAGCCGCGCCCGAGCACGTGCACCGGCACGCCCGCCAGCCGCGCCGCACCCAGCACTGCCTGCAGGTCGGCGACCCCGGCCGGCTCCACATAGATTCGCGCCGCGCCCCCCACCCGCATCGTGGTCTTCTCGGCCAGCGATTCCTCGCGCTTCACCTTGGTCGCGGCCGACACCCGGCCGCGCCAGTCCTCCGCCCAGCGATCCCAGTCCATGGTCTTCATCAAAGTCGACGGTCTCGCCGCGAGCCATTGTCGCGCCACCTGATCGATGTCGCCCGCACCCACCACGGCCACCAGATCGCCGGCGCGCACGTCCGCCTGGAGCTCCGCGATCGCCGCCGGGACTCCCCCGCGCGAGTGAAAGAGCGGCAGGGAAGGGGCGAGCGCGCGGATCGCCGCGGACAGATCCTCGCTCGTTCCACCCGCGATCGGCGCCTCACCCGCCCCGTAAACATCCAGCAGGTGCACCGAATCCGCGGCAGCCAACACCGTGGCGAAATCGGCGAGGAACTGGCGGGTGCGGCTGAAGCGATGGGGTTGGAAAATCACGACGAGGCGTCCGCCCGGACACACCCGCTGGCGCAGGCTTGCCAGCACTGCACGAATCTCGGTGGGGTGATGCGCGTAGTCCTCCACCACCGTCAGGTCGGGTTCAGCGTGCAGGAGACTCTGCCGACGCCGGACTCCGGCATAGCCGGCCAGCAGGGAGGGCGACAAGGCCGCACCCATCACCTGAGCCGCCGCCAGCGCCGCGGTCGCATTCGCGGCGTTGAACTCGCCGGCGGCGCGGACCTCGGCCTCGCCGATCGCAAAACGCCCCGCGAGCGAGAGGCGCAGGCCGGAGTTCGTCTCGTCCAGAATTCGGCTGGCGAAATCTCCGTCCGCGCCAAAGGTCGCGACCGAAGCGCCCGCCGTGGAACGGGAGGCAATCCGGCGCGACAGTTCGCAGGCGGCATTGACCAGAACCGCCTGCCGGGTGCGGGTGAAAAGTCCGGCGAATGCGGCCTCAAGGTCGGCCAGTTGGCGGTAATGATCCGGATGATCCCAGTCGAGGTTCACCGCCAGAGTGACCTCAGGCGAAAACTGTCCGATCGTGCCGTCGCTCTCATCGATCTCCGCGACAACCCAGCCATTGGTGCCGGCTGCGGCCGGCGCAAAAGCGTCATCCGCCACCAGCCCACCCAGCACGTAGCCGCAGGGAAATCCTGCCCGCAGCAGGACCGTGGCCAGCATCGCCGAGGTGGTCGTCTTGCCGTGAGAGCCGCACACGGCCACCAGGCGCTGGTCGCGGGTCACCTCCGCGAGCAACTCGCCCCGCCGGATCTGCGGGAGATCGCGAACCCGGGCTGCGACCACCGCGGGATGCGTGGGCGCGATCGCCGAGGAGTAGGCCAGCAGGTCGCACTCCGCCGGAAGGTCGCCCGTCGCCGTGATGCGCACGCCGGCGCGCTCCAGCTGCACGCGCATCACCTCCGTCATCGCATCGTCCTCGCCGCTCACGGAGAATCCGCGACGAACCAGATAGACGGCCAGCGGGCCCAAGCCCATGCCAGCCACGCCGACGCAGTGCACGGCGGCGATCGCTCGTCCGCGGATCAGGGGACGCTCCTGCGGGCTCACGACCGCACCTCCGCCCGCGGAACCGACGTCGCGGCATCGGGGCCGCGCCCCGTTGTGAGCTTTTCCAGATCCTCCAGCATGAACGTGAGGGGGTCTGATCGGTCGAGCCGTTCCAGTTCCACGCGGGCGCGATTCAGGCGCCCCGCATCGTGCAGCCAGCCCGGAACCTCCCGGTCCAGCCCATTCACCTCCGTTTGCGCGACCACTCTTCCGCCGCCCTCGCGCGCAAACCACGCCGCGTTCGCGGCCTGATGATTGTCCGCCGCTTGAGGAAAAGGCACCAGCACGGCCGGCGTGCGGCAGCGAATCAGCTCGGCGATCGTGCCCGCGCCCGCGCGTGACACGACCAGGTCGGCCGCCGAGAGGATATCCGCCATCCGATCTGAGAAGGAGACGAACATCGCCGGCACCGGGACGCCCCCTGGTCCGGGATAGGTTGTCGTGCCCTCCTCGCCCTTGCCCGGGCCGGTCACGCAGTAAAGCTGCACACCCGCGCGGGCGAGGTGCTCCGCCTGCCGACGCGCCCAGTCATTCAACGCCAAAGCACCCTGCGAACCGCCGAGCACCGCCAGCACCGGTCGATGCGGGTCAAGCCCGAGCGCGGTCCGCGCCGCGGCGCTGGCGCCCCGGGAAATCTCGCGGCGAACGGGCAGGCCCGCGGCGCGGACGGCATCCCTGCGCGCCTGCGGCAGCTCGACACCCGGCGGCAGGTACACCCGGCGGGCCAGCCGCCCGAGCAGGCGGATGGCGCGGCCCGGCACGCGATTGGCCTCGTGCAGCGCCACGGGAATTCCCGCCAGCGCGCCGGCGACCATGAGGCTTGCGGTGGTGAATCCGCCAAAGCCCACAATGCACGCCGGCCGCAGGCTGCGCACTTGGCGCAGGCTGAAGAAAAACGCGTGCGTTTGGTGCCAGACAAACCGGGCCAACGTCAGCGGGCGCAGCCCAAACGGCGCGCCCGGAATCCGCACAAAGGACAGGTCAGGGTACTTTTCGATCAGGCGGGCATCGATCTTCTTGTGGCTGATGAAGAGCGTCACGCGGTGCCCGCGCGCCCGCAGCCCTTCCGCGAGCGCTATGCCCGGCGACAGATGCCCGCCGGTGCCACCACAACTGATGAGGAAGGTTTTCAACTTAAAATCCGAATGCCCAAAAGAATGATACCGAGGGTGCAGAGACGAGGATCGAAGAATCGTCCTTTCGTCATTCGGATTTCGTCATGCGCGTTTTTTTCACGTCGCCACTTCCTCCATCCTCCGCCGACTGTTCGCGAAGCTGGGTTTGGTCCAACTCCGCTGCGTATTGATGATAATTCCGATCAGCACCCCCATCAGAAGCAGGTTGGAGAGACCGGCGCTGATGAAGGGGAGCGACATGCCCTTGGTGGGCAGAAGTCCGGTGACCACCCCCAGATTCACCATCGCCTGCAGCAGGATCAGCAGCAGCGATCCGGTGACGAGAAGGAACTGGAAGAGATTGGGTGCACGGCGGAGGTGAATCAGACCGGCCACAAAGATGATCACAAAGATCGCAACCGTCCCGAGGGTAAACCAAAGGCCAAGTTCCTCCCCCACCACCGCAAAGATAAAATCCGTGTGCGCTTCCGGCAGGAAATTCATCTGCTGCCGACCCTGCCCGAGGCCGGCGCCCTCCGTGCCGCCCACCGCGAACGCGGCCAGGGACTGATAGAGCTGGTACGTGCCCCCCTGCTTGTTTCCCTCGACGTCGAGAAAGGCGAGAAAACGGCGAAGCCGATTGGGATTGTTGATCACCAGCACGGTAAAGCCCGCGACCACCACGCCGATCGTGGGAAGAATGTAGCGCCAGCGGGCGCCGGCGAGAAACAGGAGTACCAGGCCAATCACGAGCGTGAGCGCCGCGGTGCCGAAGTCCGGCTCCAGCACGATCAGGACCCCGAAGGCGCTGATGATGCCGATGGGGTAGAGAAAGCCCTCCTTGAGAGCGCCGATCTTTGTTTGGTTGAGCGAAAGGTAGTGCGCGAGGCAGAAGACCATCGCGAGTTTCCCGAGCTCGGAGACTTGGAACCGAAGCGGCCCCAGTCCCAGCCAGCGGCGGCTGCCCTTGACGGAGACGCCGATGCCAGGAATCAGCACCAGCACCAAAAGAACCAAGGCCACCCCCCCGACGATCCAGACGTAGCGGCGGGCAAACTCGAGATCGAGCCGGCTCGTGATGAAGCAGGCCGTGGCCGCCAGCCCGATTCCAAACAGCTGCTTGTTGAGGTAGAAGTACGGACCCTGCCGGAAGGATGCGCTCGCGCTGAAGAGGATCGTGAGGCCGAGGATCGCCAGGCCGACTGCACAGACGACGATGATGGCCGCGGGATTGAGGACGAGGGGGCTGCGCGGGCTGGACGTCGCGAGCGCGGAGCGGGACATGGGTTCGGAAAAATTCGATTTAGTTGATGCGAGGCGCTGCGCTCTCGGCCGGCGCGCCGGGGTCATCGACGCGGATTACCGGGACGTCACCGGTCGGCGCCGGAGCCGGCGGAAGATCATCCGCGGCACCCGGAATGAAGAGAATCGGTGCGTTGGTCGCGGCCGCGGGGGTCGACTCAGCGGAAGTCCCGGCGGCGGCGCCCGGGGCCTGCCAGCCGGGGATGACCAGTTCCTGTCCGGCGCGGACGCGCGTCGGATCGGTGATGTTGTTCGCGGTGGCAATCTCCGCGTAGCGCACCCCGTAGCGGCGGGCAATCTCACTCAGGGTTTCACCCGGTGCCACGGTGTGGGTCACCGCGTTTGCGGGACGGGTCGTGGCGGCGGCGCCCACGGCGGAGGTGGCATCGGCCGCGGGCACGGTCGCGCCGACCGGCAGCAGAAGGACTTGGCCTGCACGGACGCCGTCCCCGCTCAGGCGGTTCGCTGCGCGCAGCGCGTCGACGGTGGTGCCGTTGCGACGGGCGATGGCGCCCAGCGTATCGCCGGACTTGACCGTGTAGGAAGGGGAGTCGGCCGCGGGCGCGGAAGCACCGGCGGCGGCGGGAGCGACTGCCTTTTGCGGAATGATGAGTTTCTGATTTAGCTGCAGCGTCGCATTGGTCATCAGGTTGTTCGCCGACGCCAGTTCGGCGACGGTGACGCTGTGACGCTTGGCCACGGTCCAGAGGCTGTCGCCCTTCACTACGGTGTAGTTGACGGTCGGTGCCGCTTCGGCGGGCGGCGGCGTGATGCTCGACGCGTCGACGCCCGGGCGGGTCGGGCTGAAGCGAATGGACCCCGCGGCAGTCGCGGGCGCCTTGGGATCGAACATCGGCGCGGACGTGATCGCCGGATTGAGCGCGCTGCTCGAAAGCGAGGGGCTGTCCGGTGCGCCGGCGTAGGAGATCATCGCTCCCGCGGGGGCGGGCCCGGGCGTGACCACGGCGTTTTGCCGCGCGGAGGAGCGGCAGCCGGGGATGGCGAAGATCAGCATGAAAACGGCGGCGTGGACGGCCACGACCAGGCCAAAAATCTTCATAATTTTCATAGAGATGAGTGTGTTCATACGAAGGTGCGTTTGCTACCCTAAAACGGAGACTGTTCCCAAGTTATTCACAGAGGCCATGAATTGCTGTCCGCGGTCTTCATAGCTCCGAAACTGGTCAAGGCTGGCGAAGCCCGGACTCAGCAGAACATGCTCGCCCGGCCGGGCGAGGCGGGCGGCGGCCGACACGGCCTCCGCCAGATCGGCGCAGACCGTGGATTCCACACCGTGTGCCCCGCAAAAAGTCGAAAGCAGGCTCCGGGTTTCTCCGATCAGGAGCAAATGCCGGACCCGGGGCGAGATGCGGCGGACGAAGGCAGCCACATCCCCTCCCTTGGATTTGCCGCCGGCGATCAGGAGCACCGGGGCGGGGAAACGGGTGAGCGCGGCCTCGACCGCATGGAAGTTGGTGGCCTTGGAGTCGTTCCAGTAGGTCACCCCGGCGCGGTCCGCGACCCGAGTCAGGCGATGAGCGCCCAAGGCAAAGCTCTGCGCTGCGGTGTAGAGCAGGGCTTCGCGCAGGCCGGCCGCGCGCCACCAGGCGGCCGCGAGCAGGAAATTTTCGCGCTGGGGGTACTCAGCAAAGACGGATCCCCGGAGCAGCAGGTCACCTGGCTGATCCTCCGTCTCCACGCAGGCCTCCGCCGGTAGGGTCTGCCCCTGCGCGAGCGCGTGGCGTTGCACGCTGGAGCCCGCGAAGACGGCCCCGCCCACCGTGCGCGCAAACAGATGCCATTTGGCTGCGAAATAGGACTGCAGGTCTCCGTGGCGCTCTAGGTGGTCCTCGGCAAAGTTGGTCCAGAGAGCGGAGTCTGCCCGGAAATAGCGCAGGGTCTCGGCCTGGAAGGAACTGACTTCGCAAACCACCGTGGTGTCGGGTGCGCCGCCGTCACGGTCGAGCAGCAGTTGGGACAGCGGGTACCCGATATTGCCCGCCGCTTCCGCGTCGCGGCCTGCCGCGCGGAGCGCATGGGTCATGAATTCGGTCAGGGTCGTCTTTCCATTGGTGCCCGTGATCGCCACCAGGCGTCCGCGCCAGAAGAGGGAAGCGAAATCCAGCTCACCGATGCAGACCGCGCCGCCGGCGCGGGCCGTGCCGATCCAAGGATGAGTTGATGAGAAGCCGGGCGAAAAAATCACGAGGCGGTACCCGGAGGCAGGAGCGCCGCGAAATTCACGAAGGACCCCTTCCCCGCCCTTTTCATCGAACAACTGGGGCTGACCACCGAGACGCGCCACCAGTTGCGCCGCGGCTCGTCCACTCACACCCGCGCCAAGGACAGCCACGGAGCCGCTCAGCAGGGGTTTGAGGAATTCAGGGATCACCAGCATGGGAAAAGAGGTCAGCGGAGCTTGAGCGTCGCGAGTCCGAGCAACGCAAAACCGAGGGACAGCACCCAGAAGCGGAGGACCACCTTGGTCTCCGGCCAGCCGCGCTTTTGGAAATGATGATGCAGGGGAGCCATCAGGAAGAGGCGGCGCCCCTCGCCGAAGCGGCGCCGGGTAAACTTGAACCAGCCCACTTGCAGGACGACGGAAAGCAGCTCAAGCACGAAGACTCCGCCCACAATCACCAGGGTGAATGGCTGGTGGATCATGAAAGCCATCACGCCAATCAGACCGCCCAATGCGAGGGAGCCCGTGTCGCCCATGAAGACCTCAGCCGGGTGGGAGTTGAACCAGAGAAAGGCCATGCCGGCACCGATGAGTGCGCCGCAGATCACCGCCAGCTCGCCCGCGCCCGGGACGTAGCTGATCAGCAAGTACTCCGAGATGATGCGATTGCCCGCGGCGTACGCCATGAGGCCAAACACCAGCGCCACCGTGATGGTGCACCCGACCGCGAGGCCATCAAGACCGTCCGTCAGGTTGATCGCATTGCTGAAACCGACCACCCAGAGATAGATGAGAATCAGCAGCATCCACCAGGGCATGTGGGCAATGACGGCATCCTTGAAGAAGGGAACCCAGAGCTCGCGGATCTTCTCCGAACTGACGGGGTGCCAGAGCAGGATCGCGAGGGCGACGATCGTCGCGAGCGACTGCCATGCGATTTTTTCCCACGACTTGATGCCGTCCTTGTTCTTGTGGACGACCTTGAGGTAATCGTCGCGCCAACCAGGCACGGTCAGCGCCGCGTAAACAAACAAAGAGACGAAGACCCAGACATTTGGCGTAGCCCAGAGCGCCGCGCTCAGGAAGACCGCGATGAAAATGATCAGCCCGCCCATCGTGGGCGTGTGCTTCTTGTCGAAGTAGGTCGCCCCCAGGGATCCCGTGCGTTCGTCGATATAGCCATGCCCAAACTTCAGCTCCCGGAAACGCCGGATGAGCATCGGACCGATGATGAAGCCGATGACCAACGCGGTCATTGTCGCACCCGCGGTGCGCACCGTCAGGTAGCGCAGCAGCCGGAAGGGGCCAAAGAGGTGTTCGTAGTCTGCGAGGTAGCTCAGCATCGGGACGGGGCGGATCAGTGGGGGGCGGCGGTACGGTCGACCATCTGCTCCAGACGGTAGCGGCGGCTGCCCTTAATGAAAATGGCCCCGCGAAAATCCGCCACGACGCGGGCGAGCGGCTCCAGGGAGTTGACCACCTCGATCTGCTCCGGCGGGACGCCCGCGGCGAGCGCACCGGCGCGGACCGCGGCCGCTTCACCGCCGGTCACGTAGACGCGATCACGAGGACCCAGCTTCAGGGCAAGGCCCAGTTCGTGGTGGTAGCGGCCGGCCTCCGGTCCGAGTTCCTCCATGCACCCGAGCACGTAGAGCCGGGGTTCCCCGTCGGACGCGATCTCCACGAAGGCCTCGAGTGCGTCGCGCATCGAGGCGGGGTTTGCGTTGTAGCAGTCCAGATAAAGCAGCCGCCCGGGCTCACGGCGGATCTCTCCCCGCAGGCGCGTCGGCGCGTAGTCATCCAAGCGGCGCTGAATCACGTCGCGGGGCACCCCCAGCCAGAGCGCCGCGCAGATCGCGAGGACTGCGTTCTGGGCCATGCCGGACGTGATGCGACCAAGGGCAAAAACGAGAGGTGGCGGCGGGCCGTAGGCGAGCGCGATCGCGGTGGTGTCGCCACGCTGGGTGATCGTGAAGTACACGCGATCCCGCGGGGGCTCGGCGGGACGCAGGACCTCGGCCGGCTCGACCGTGATGGTGCGGACGGCGAGGTCCCGGAAAGGGGCAAACTGTGCACACTCGCGCGGGAAGAGCGCGAGACCGCTCGCGCGAACGTGCGCGGGGAGAACGGATTTCTCGCGTGCGACGCCCTCAAGACCACCCAGCTCTTCAATGTGGGCCGGCCCCACGAGGGTGACGAGGGCGACGTCGGGTTCGATCATCTTCGCGAGCGGCGCCATCTCGCCCGGGGCGCTGATGCCAGCTTCAATCACGGCGAATTTGTGCCGGCCCGGCTCAAGGCGGGTCAGCGTCAAGGGCACGCCAAGGTGGTTGTTGAGGTTTCCCTCGGTCGCCAGCACCCCGCCCTCCTCCCCGCCCAGCAGCAGCGCGAGGAGATTCTTGGTCGACGTCTTGCCGGCGCTGCCCGAGATCCCGATGACCGGCGCCCGGAAGGTCCGGCGATGGGCAGCGGCGATGGCCTGAAACGCCAGCAAGGGATCCGCCACGATCAGTTGCGGCAGCGCAACTCCTGGGATGACCCGGGCCACGAGCGCGGCACCGGCTCCCGCCGCCGCCGCTTCAGCGAGAAAGTCGTGACCGTCGCGACGCTCCGTGCTGATCGCGACAAAGACCTGCCCGGCCTGGAGGGCGCGGGTGTCCATCGAGAATCCGGTCAAGGGCATCGACGGGGCCTGAGACCATTTTCCAGCGGTCCAGGCAGCGAGGGTCTTGGGGTCGAACGCAGGCACGGCGGGTCATCCCTGATTGATTTGCTTGATCCCAATCAGCTCGCGCACGACCTGCCGGTCGTCAAAAGGCACAACCGTGTCGGCGAACTCCTGGTAGGACTCATGCCCCTTGCCGGCGATGAGCAGGCAGTCGCCGGGTTGCGCCATATCCAGCGCGAGGCTGATCGCACGGCGACGGTCCTCGATCCAGGCGATGCGATCGGGAGAGCTGACGCCTGCACGCATGTCGGCAAAGATGCTGTCGAGGGCCTCGCGGCGCGGATTGTCGGCCGTCGCGAAGGCGAAATCGGCCAACTCCTGCACGGCCGTGGTCATGAGGGGCCGCTTCGTCCGGTCACGATTGCCCCCACAGCCATAGACCACAAGGACCCGGCCCGGAGTCACGGCCCGGAGCATGCCGAGCGCATTGCGCAGCGCGTCGTCCGTGTGGGCGTAGTCGACAAAAACATTGAAGGGCTGCCCTTCGTCCACGCGCTCCATGCGACCAGGGACGCCCTTGAACGCGCGAAGCTTGGCAAGGAAGACGCGCGGATCACGACCAAGACCCCAGGCCGTCGCAATCGCCGCCAGCAGGTTGCTCAGATTGTAGCGGCCGACGAGCGGCGACTCGACCTGCATCTCCCCCTGCGGCCAGACGAGCGAAAAAGCGGTGGACTTGAACCCGAGAACGATCTTCTCCGCGCGAACCTGCGCGCCCGCAGCCTCGCCAAACGTGACCACCCGGATCGAGGCGGGAATGCTTTCGGTCAGCTTCCGGCCGTGCTCATCATCAAGGTTGACCACCGCCACCTTCGGGGTGGCACCCGTGGCGCCCGTGAAAAGCCGGGTCTTGACCTCGAAGTAGGCCGCCATCGTCGGGTGGTAGTCGAGGTGGTCGCGGGTGAGGTTGGTGAAAACGGCGGCGCCGAACTGCAGGCCGAGGACCCGCTGCTGGTCGATCCCGTGGGAACTCACTTCCATCACCGCCTGGCGACAGCCGGCATCGCGCATCTGGGCGAGCAGGCCGAACAGATCGAGGGACTCTGGCGTGGTCCGATACGAAGGGACGGTGCGCGCGCCGAGGTCGTAGGAGATCGTGCCGATCATGCCCACCTTCTGGTCACCGTTGAGCAGATGCTTGATCAAATGGGTGACGGTCGTCTTCCCGTTGGTGCCGGTGACGCCGATCACGCTCAGGTCGCGGTCGGGAAACGCGTAGTAGCGCTGGGCCACGCGCGCTAAGCTCGCCCGGGGATCGGCCACCTCGATGAACGTGACCTTCGCGGACATCGCCCGCGGGAGCTTGGCGGTGACGATGGCGACGGCCCCGCGTTGGATCGCCTCATCGATGAAAGAGACGCCGTCGGCCCGCCGACCGGGCAGCGCGAAGAACAGCGTACCGGGCACTACGCGCCGGCTGTCCATCATGAGCCCCGAAATCGGGCGATCCAGCGGGCCCTTGGCGGCGACGATCTCGCCCTCGGCAAAGAAGTCGGAGAGTTTGGGGGCCATGTTGATCACGCGTTTTCGGGCGGCGGTTTCCTTGCGGCTGCGCCCAAAGACCTGAGGGCTAAACGCTTGGATGAGCGGGTGATTCGACGTCAGGTAGCCGATCACCGGCGGCCTCCTTCGAGCGCAAAGAGCGGACGTCCGGCCACCGGTACCGCGGGCTTGATGTCGAGGTAGGAAATGAGCTGCTCGGCGATGTGCTTGAAGCTCGGCGCGGCTACCGTCGAGCCGTAGCCAGCGCCGCCGCCGGGCACCTTGGCATCATCGACGATCACGGTGATCACGACGCGCGGCGCCGTTGCCGGGAAGAAGCCAACGAATGAGCCGACGTGATTGCGATTGGAGTAGCGGCCGTTGATGATCTTCTGCGCGGTGCCCGTCTTGCCCGCGACGAGGTAGCCGGGGATGGCCGCCTTGGCCGCCGTCCCGTTGGGACCGACCACGCCCTGCAGCATCTGGGCCATCTGGCTGGCGGTCTGCTCGCCGATCACGCGGCGCCGGGCGACGCCGCCAAAGGTGTAGACGGCCTCGCCCTGGCTGTCGCGGATCTCACGAATGATCTGCGGCCGCATGAGCTCGCCGCCGCTCGCGATCACACCCATGGCATAGTGGATCTGCATCGGCGTAGCCGCGACCGAGTAGCCGGCCGGGATGCGGGTGATGTCGATCCCACTCCATTTTTCCGGGCGGTTGAGCTGGCCGGGAATCTCGCCCCCAAACGGGAAACCGGAGATCTCACCGAAGCCAAACGCGCGGGACCAGTCATGGAACTTCTGGTCGCCAAGTTTCATCGCAAGGAGCGCAGCCCCGCGATTACTCGAGTGACTGATGATCTCCGCCACACTCAGGGCATGGTCCCACTCATGATCATCGCGCATGAGCCGGATCGACTTGCCCTTGTAGATTGTGGTTTCCGCCGAGCAGTCGAAGCGCATGCCCGGCGTCGCGAGACCCTCCTCCAGCGCCCCGGCGGCGGCCACAATCTTGAAGGTCGAACCCGGTTCCAGCTGGTCCGTGATCGCGACGTTCTTTTGCGACTCCAGCGGGGCCCGGAAGAACTCGTTGAGATTGAAATTGGGGTAGTTGCCCAGTCCCAGGATGAACCCACTGCGGGCATCGCTGACGATGATCGTGGCCTTCTCGGGATTGAACTTTGCCACGATCGCCTGGAGCTCGGCCTCGATCATGTGCTGAACCGCCGAATCGATCGAGAGCATCACGCTGTAGCCATCGGTCGGTCGGACCTCGCGCGTCCGGAACTGGGCGAGTTCGCGGCGCAGTCCGTCCTTCTCGGATTCGCGCCAGCCGTCCTGTCCGCGCAGGTAGAAGTCGGCGAAGGCCTCGGTGCCGGAGGCCGGGGTGTTTTCCTTGTTGACGAACCCGATCACATGGGCGGCGAGCCCGTTGCGCGGATAGGTCCGGCGATAGGAACGGGTGCCGTACACGCCCTTGACCCCAAGCTTGAGGATCTCGTCGTAGGTGGATTCCTCGATCGACTCGCTCAGCTTGGTCCAGCGGATGACGCGCTCACCGGAGGGCGCGGCCTCGTCGACGTCCTGAGAAAGGGTGATGGCCGGCAGCGTGGTCGGACCGGAGGGCGCGGCAGCCGGCGTTTCCTCGAAGGAACGCGTCTTGGTGCGGAGGATACGGGTGAGTTCGGCGGCCGGCAGACCGACCAGCCGTGCGAGTTCGGGCCATTTGGCCTCATCCTCGGGGCGCAGCGCCTGGGGATCGACGCCGAGCACGATGAGCGAACGGGAAGTCGCGAGGACATCCCCGCGTGCGTCCAGGATGTCGCCGCGACGGGCCTGCTCGACCACAAAGGAGTCTCGGACCCGGTCGACGTTGCGCACCAGGCGCTCGCGATCCAGCACATGCAGCTGCACGAGTCTGAAACCCACGAGGGCGAAGCCGAGGAAGACCCCCGAGGCCAGCAGGACGATCCGATAGTTGGAGGCGAAGCCCTTGGACATGGCGAGGGGGACGGTCAGCGGCTGGCGGCGGCGACGCGGAAGTTGACCGGAGCGAGCCGGACGGAGTCCTCCGTGAAAATCTCAATGTTCCGGCGGGAGGCCAGGCGCTGTTCGGGCGACTCGCTAATGCGGACCATCTGGGCCTCGCGGGTGCGGACGAGGCCGAGGCGCATCACCGTATTCTTTTGTTCCAGCGCATTCGGGGACTGCTCCGCCGCGATCAACGCCGTGGTCTCCGCGATCCGGCGCTCAACCTCCAGCAGGCTGGCCTCGATCTTGCGCGATTCGTTCGCCGTGACCGAGATCCGGTGGCGGAACCAGACGGTGCTGAGGCCGACCGAGCCGGTGAAGCAGATCATGACCAGCGTGTAGACGAGGAGCTGATTAACGAAGGCGTGGGTATCGGACTTGTTCATGACGAGGCGGACGAAAGTTTGCGCAGGGCGCGAAGTTTGGCGGAGCGGCTGCGGGGGTTGGTGGCGAGCTCGTCCTCCCCGGCCGTGATTGGCCGGCGGGTGAGCGGATCAGCGAGCTTGAGGCGAAGATCCTGGGGGCGGTGATCATCCGCGCTCTCGGGCTGACCGCAGAGGTGGCGGAAGAACTGCTTGAC
This sequence comes from Opitutus sp. GAS368, assembly GCA_945862035.1. Taxonomy (GTDB): domain Bacteria; phylum Verrucomicrobiota; class Verrucomicrobiia; order Opitutales; family Opitutaceae; genus CAMAXB01. The sequence goes on along the minus strand of CAMAXB010000007.1, from coordinate 11,277 downwards.
CGGACGGTCTTCCAGCGAGTGAAAGCTGATCACCGCCAGCACGCCCGCCGGGGCGAGGCGCGCGAAGGCGGCGGGCAGCGCCCGCTCGATCGCGCCAAGTTCATCATTCACGGCGATGCGGATGCCCTGGAAGGCGCGGGTCGCGGGATGAATGCGCGAGGTGTGACGCTCGCGCGCGGGAATCGCGGCGGAGATCACGTCGGCCAAGGTCGCCGTGCGGGCCAGCGCACCGCTGCCGCGGGCCTCGCGAATCGCCCGGACCACCCGGCGCCAGTTTGATTCCTCGCCGTAGTCGCGTACGGCGCGCACCAGCATTTCCTCCGTCGCGGTCTCGAGCCAGACGGAGGCCGGGACGCCTGAGCGGGGATCCATGCGCATGTCGGCCGGCGCGTCCTGGCGGAAAGAGAAACCGCGCTCGGCCTGATCGAGCTGGAACGAGGAGACGCCCAGATCGAAGAGAATCCCGTCGAAGAGTCCGAACTCGAGTTCAGCCAGCCGGCCGAAGTCGCGGTCCACGAGGGCGAAGCGGCCCTCGTACTCCTCGCAAAGGATCGCGGCACGCGGGGCCGCGGCCGGATCGCGATCGAGCGCGACGACCTGGCTGCCCTCCGCCGCATCGAGGATGGCACGGGAATGGCCACCTCCCCCGAAGGTGCAATCAAGGTAGCGACCGCCCGCACGCGGGGCGAGCAGCGCGATGACCTCGGCGAGGAGGACGGGGAAGTGGCCGGGCGTCATGGTGATGACGTGCGCTTCAGGCCGCATGGCGCGCATCGGCGGGCCTCCGCAGTTCAAGCCAAGGAAAAATATGCCCCGCCGAGGCGGAATCGACCGAAGCCACCGGGCGGAGCACGAGGCTCGCTCGGCGCCGGGGCCTGACCGCGGTAAAATGCCGGTGGGACCCGAGGCGCACCGGGGAAAAGGCCGGCAGGCGGGTCGGAAAAATCTTGGCGCTGGCACGCATGGCTTAGATCCCGAAGCGCCGCATGAAGTCGGCCTGCGTCGCAGGCGAGGACTTCTGCACCGTGGCCGCCCAGCGCTCCGGGCTGTAGACGTTGAACTTGCTCAGGCCGCCGCTCAGCACGGCGTCCTTGCCAACGCCCGCATGCTTCAGCAACGCGTCCGACAGGCCGATGCGGCCCTGCTTATCGAAAGTGAAGGCCTGGGTAACGGCGAAGAATGAAGCGATTTCCGACTGCGCGGAGGCATCGGACAAGGGCACGGCCGCAATCTTGGCGTAAAGCTTCTCCACTTCCGCCGGCGGGAGGACGGAAACATAGCCATCCGGATTGGGCGTCGCGAGGAAGGTATCCGCCTCACCATGCGCAGACCGCCACGCCGACGGAATCGTCAGGCGATTCTTGTCGTCGAGGGTATGCCGGAAGAGCCCGGTGTAGAACGGTTTGCCTAGTTGAGCCATGAGTGGGACCACAAAGTTGCCCCAAAGTGCCCCATTTCAACCCATTTTCACCCCCACCCGTCAAGCAAAGACCGCCAAAATCACCGAAAATCTGGTAAAAGTTGTTCACAACCATCGGCCTGGGTGCCCACCCGCCCAAAAGGCGGGCAATGGCAACGGCGCCGCCTCGACTGACGTCGCGGTACATTTGGCCAACCACGTTTCGCCTCGGCGCCAATCGGTCGCGCGTGATTTTTGAAATTAATCTGCAAAAATCAGGCCCGCGCGCCGCGGCCAGAAGCCGACCGGCGCCGGCGTGATCGCCTCTCCGGAGTCAGATTATTCGGCCGGCGGAATCGGCGGACACGCGGCCATCACCGCGCGCATTTGCCGGACCTGATTTCATCCGGGAGACGAAGGCGGCCTTCTCTTCCCCTGCCCGCAGACAGCCCGTTGCGTGCGATTCCCTCGTGGGGTTTCGCCCCGCGGGAATTTCCCGCGCGCAGGGAGCACTCTGCCCGCGCCGAAGGCAATCACCCGGTACTCCGGGATCAACAACCCCGCAAGGCACTTTCCCAAACGCGAGTGGACAACCCCGGAAATCCCCCGCCGTCCGCAGTCGTCTCCCCCCGAACGCCCGCCATCCGCATTCCGCACTCCGCACTCCCCTCAACCCTGCACGGCGTGCGTGTCGATGAAGGCCCGGATCGCCGCTGCGTTGGCGGGCAGAAGGTGCTTCACCACGGGTCTGCCCTTCAGCACTTCTAGGCTCGGGTGCGTGGGCTCGATGCCGATCGCGGCCTTGATCGTCTCGGGGAATTTGGCGGGACTCGCGGTCGCGAGAACGACGCTCAGCCGATCCCGGCTCAGATCCTTGAAGCCGCACGCGGTGTGCGGGTCGGCTATGTAGCCATATTTCTGGTACACCGTCCTGATGATGCCGGGGATCTCCGCATCCGTGCACCGCGCGGCCGAGAAGGTGTCGGGATTGAAATGCTCGAAGCGGTACGCCCCCGTCTCCTTGAACTGCTGCATGACCGCGCGGACCCGCGCCGGATCCCGGCCCACGCTGTAGTAGATGAAGCGCTCGAAATTCGACGCGACCTGAATGTCCATCGACGGCGCGAGGCTTGGCCGCACACTGCCGACCCGGTACTCGCCGGTGGTGAACATCCGGTGGAGAATGTCATTCTGGTTCGTCGCCACCTTAAAGCCGCGAATGGGCACGCCCATTTTCTGGAGCATCCAGCCCGCCAGCACATTGCCAAAATTGCCCGTGGGCACGACGAACTCAGCCTCGTTGCGTCGATCCTTGGGCAGGCGCAGCCACGCCGACAGGTAGTACACGCACTGGGCGAGCACGCGGGCGAGATTGATCGAATTGACGGCCGACAGGCGGTGCTGCGTGCGAAAGGCCTGGTCGGCAAAGATCTCCTTCAGGGCGGACTGCGCGTCGTCAAAACTGCCGTCGATCGCAATCGCGTAGACATTCTCCGCCCCCGTGCAGGCCATCTGTCGCTCCTGTAGCGGGGACACGCGTCCATCCGGATAGGTGATGAAAATGGCGACGCCGGGCTTGCCCAGCAGTCCGTGGATCGCGGCCGCGCCAGTATCACCCGACGTGGCCCCGAGCACATTGATCGACTGCTTCCGCAGCTTGCACTGGTGCTCGTAGAGATTGCCCAGGAGCTGGAGCGCAAAGTCCTTGAAGGCGAGCGTTGGGCCGTGGAAGAGCTCGAGGACAAAGAGATTCTCGCCCAGCTGCTCCAGCGGCGCGATGTCCTTGGGCGCGAAGCCCGTGTAGGACTTGCGCACGATTCCCCGCAGCGTCGCCTCGTCGATGTCCGTGGCGAAGTGCTTGAAGAAATCCGCGCATAAATCCGCATAGGTCGGCGCAAAGGCGAACCTCGCCAGATCATTGGCCGAGAACTGCGGCAACGATTCCGGCAAAAACAAGCCCCCATCCGGCGCCAGGCCCGTGGCCACGGCGTCGGAGAAACCAAGGGCGGGTGTCTGGCCGCGAGTGGAAGTGAAATTCATGGAGATGGATGAGAGCCCAGAGGCCAGAGGCCGGAGGCCAGATAAGACAAAGAACTACGACCGCTTGGCGTCGATGAGCAAAAACGGGGCAGGATTCTGCATAATACTCCCCAGCATCTTTCCCACTTCGCGCATTAGGACATGCAGATGATCGAATTGGTCAGCAGTTACGTACCCATGATCTTTGGCGCAAAGGAGCCAGTGTTCAGTTTCGAGTAACTCCGTGTCGGCGTCGGAAAGTTTTGCAACGAAATGCGCCTCATAGCGCCGCTTACCCCATGCTTCAGCGATATTTGCCCCAACAGACCGCGCCGCGCGGCGCGCTTGATCCGTTAGGGCATAGCGCTCATCAGGGGGCCAACTCTTCGAAGCACGAAAGACACTCCGGCCCAGCTCGAATGCCTTTTGGTAGACGAGCAGGTCCGTGAAGTGTCGAATCGCAGCCATCGAAAATCTGGCCTCTGGCTTCTGGCCTCTGGCCTCTGTCCAATCAGAGCTCGTTCAGCTTGAACGCGGCGTGGGCGACGCGGGCGGCCTCGTCGGCGCGGTCTTCGTCGATCACGACCGAGATCTTGATCTCCGAGGTCGTGATGAGCTCGATGTTGATGTTCGCATCGGCCAGCGCCTGAAAGAGCGTGGCGGCGACCCCGGAATGGGTCTTCATGCCCACGCCAACCACCGACAGCTTGGCGATGTGCTCGTGGACCGCGACATGGCCGCCGCCCACCGCGTCGAGCACGGGCTCGAGGGCCTTCTGCGCCTTGCCCGTGTCCACCTGCGGCACGGTGAAGGTCAGATTGGCGATGCCGTTGCGGCCGACATTCTGCACGATCATGTCGACGATGATATTGGCGTCGGCCAGCGCCCGGAACACGCTCGCGGCCGAACCCGGCTTGTCGAGGATGTTGCTGACGATGATCTTGGCCTGGTCCTTGTCGACGGCGACGCCGCGCACAACGACCTTTTCCATGTAGGCTACTTCCTGCTTCACGATGGTTCCTGGGTTATAATTGAAAGACGAGCGGACTTCGAAAACGACGCCGTATTTCTCGGCAAATTCAACCGAGCGGGACTGCATGACCTTGGAGCCGGACGACGCCAGCTCGAGCATCTCGTCATAGGAGATCTCCGGCAGTTTCCGCGCATCGGGCACGACGCGGGGATCGGCGGTGTAGACGCCATCCACGTCAGTGTAGATCTCGCACTTGTCGGCCTGCACGGCCGCCGCAAGGGCGATCGCCGTGAGGTCCGAGCCGCCCCGACCGAGGGTCGTGATGTGACCCTCCTCATTGATGCCCTGGAAACCCGCGACGATGACCACGCGGCCGGCCTTGAGGTCCTTCTCGATCGGCTGGGCGTTGATCGTCTTGATTTTGGCCTTGGTGTGCACCTTGTCGGTGAAGATACCGGCCTGCGCACCGGTGTAAGAGACGGCGTCCACCCCGACGCCCTGCAGCGCGATCGCGGTCAGCGCGATCGTCTCCTGCTCGCCGACGGCCAGGAGCATATCGAGCTCGCGATCACTCGGGTTCGCGGCCAGCGATTTCGCGCGGGCGAGCAGCTCGTTGGTGACGCCGGCCCGGGCCGACACCACAACAACCAGCTCATTGCCTTGGTCGCGAATCGCCTTGATCCGCAGCGCGACCTTCTTGATCCGTTCGACATCACCGACCGAGGTGCCGCCGTATTTTTGGACTATTCTGGCCATGGTAGAGTTGGAGGGAAAGGGACGCGAAAAGGTTTAGGCGGTGAAGTCGCCGATGCGCAGGAGCAACGGCTCACCGAGGACGCTGGAGAGGCGGCGCAGGCGAGCGAGGGTGGCCCGGATCGCCTTCTCGTTGCTCGTGTGCGTCGTGAGGATGAGGGTCGCGGCGCCGGCGCGCTCGCTTGGGCGCTGGAGCACGCTCGCGATGCTGACCTGCGACTGGGCCGTCGAGGTGGCGATGCGGGCCAGCACGCCGGGTTCGTCCTTCACGTCCATGCGGATGTAGTAGCGGCCCTCGATGTGCTCCAGCGGCGTCAGCGGGCAGCGATGCTCGACCGGCTCGGGCAGCGGTGTGTTGCCGCGCCGGAGGAGGATGATGGCGTCGGCAATGTCGCTGATCACCGCGCTCGCAGTCGGGTCCTGCCCCGCGCCACGACCGATGTAGACCGTCTCGCCCACGACGTCACCCGTCACGGAGATGCCGTTGTAGACCTCGTTGACATTGGCCAGCACCTTGGTGCGGGGGACCAGCGTCGGGTGCACGCGGACAAAAAGTTCGTCCGAGGCAAAATCTCGGGTGATCACGGCCAGCAGCTTGATCGCATACCCATTGTCGCGGGCATAGGCGATGTCGGCCTGGGTAAGCTGGGTGATGCCCTCGACGAGCATCGACTTGGTCGGCACCCAGGTCCCGTGCGCCAGGTAGGCGAGGATCGCGGCCTTGTGCGCGGTATCCCAGCCCTCGACATCGAGTGATTCATCCGCCTCCGCGTAGCCAAGCGCCTTGGCCTCCGCGAGGATCTCGGGATAGGACAGGCCCTCGCGCTCCATCCGGGTCAGGATGTAATTGCAGGTGCCGTTGAGGATGCCGTAGATCAGTCCAAAACGATTCGCGACCAGACCCTCCCGCAGGGCCTTGATGATCGGGATGCCGCCCGCGACGGACGCCTCGAAAAAGAAGTGCCCGCCATGCTGGCGGGCGGCGGCAAAAATCTCAGGGCCATGGGCACAGAGGAGCGCCTTGTTGGCCGAGACGACCGTCTTGCCGAGGCGGAGCGCCGCCAGCGTGACCTCGCGGGCAATCGTGGTGCCGCCGATGAGTTCGCAGACAAGGTGAACATCCGGGTCGGTGGCGACCGCGAGCGGGTCGGTCGTCAGCCGGTTGGCCGGAACGCGCACAGAGCGCTTTTTGCGCAGATCGCGCACGGAGGCGCGGTGCAGACGCAGCTTGACGCCGAGGCGCGACTCGAGCGCCGCCCGGGCGCCCTCGACGTGTTTCCACACGCCTTGCCCGACGGTGCCGAGGCCGCAGATGCCGATGTTGATGACGGAAAGTTCGGTCATGGCTGGAAAAAAACTGCCTACGGCTGAACCGACTGACTCTTCTTGCCGATCTTGTTCTCGGTGCCCGCGAGGATGCGCGAAATATTGGCCCGATGGCGGAAGATCACGAATGCCGCGATCGCGGTACAAGTCACGGTCAGCCCGGTGCCACGATCAAGGATCCACGCCGTTACCGGCAGTGCGATTGCTGCGAGCATGGACGAAAGCGAAACCACCCTCCCGATCGCGAGCGTGATTCCAAAGACCGCCAGCGCGATGCCGGCGCCGATCGGAAACAGCACGAGAAAGGCGCCCGCGCCGGTCGCGACGCTCTTGCCGCCCTTGAACTGGGTGAAGCAGGAGAAACTGTGACCAAGCACCGCGCCAACGAGAGCGGAGAGACCCGCGCCGAGGCCAACCTCGTCCGAGTAGACGAACATCGGCCAGCCCACCGCCGCCGCGCCCTTCAAAGCGTCGAGGAAAAGCACGAGCGCGCCTGGACCGTTTCCAAGGACTCGGCGGACGTTGGTCGCGCCGGAGCTTTTCGAGCCGACCTCAAAGATGTTCACCCCTTTCGCCCGCGCGACCAGATATCCAAACGGCAAAGAGCCGAGGAAATAACCGGCGACCAGCGCGAGGATCAGAGGCGTGAACATGGCCAACGAAAAACTCTCAGCCTCAGGCTGGAAGTTTCTTTCGCCCTCCCGGAGCGGAGGGCAATCCGGCTGACGCGGAGCAAGGCTGGAGGGCGGAGATCACAGCTGGACGAACTTCGCGAGCTTGATGGCGGGATGTTCCTTGATGATCTTGCGGGCAGACTCGCTGGGCTCTGTGTCGACGCGCACCACCATGTAGGCCGTACCGCCCGGCGTGAGCCGGCTGAGGGACATGTCCGCGATGTTGACCTTGTCCCGACCTAGGATGCTGCCGACTTCGCCCACCATGCCGGGCTGATCGAGATTCTCCAAGACGAGCAGCTTGCCCTCCGCCGCGACCTCGACCTCGCGGCCGTTGATGCCGACGATGCGGGGCTGGTTGCCCCTGCCGATCAGCGTACCTTGCGCCGAAAAGACCTCGCCGCTGGCGGCGACCGCCTCGACCTGCATCAGCTCGCTGTAACCCGAGTCCGCGTTCGACTTGATGACCTCGGCCGCGATGCCGAGGCGCTGGAGGAAGAACGGCGCGCTGACGAAGTTGACCTCCTCGCCGCTGATGCGGCGCAGAAAGCCGCCCTCGATCGCCCGGGTGATCGAGTTCGCATCGAGGTCCACCACTTTGCCAAAATAGGTGATGCGTAGGGTCGCGATCTGCTTGGGCGCGATCTGCTGGACCAGCGTGCCCAGCTTGGTGCCGAGATCGAGGTACGGCCCGAGGACCTTGACGGCGGCAGCGTCCATCGAGGGCATGTTGACCGCATTGCGAATCACCCCCCCCGCGAGGACGTCCGTGATCTGCTCGGCGATCTCAATCCCGACCGACTCCTGCGCCTCGGCCGTGGAGGCGCCGAGGTGTGGGGTCAGGACCACGTTGGCCAGAGTGCGCAGCTCGCTGTCTTTCGCCAGGGGCTCGTCCTCGAACACGTCGAGACCGGCGGCCGCGACCTTGCCCGACTTGACCGCCTCAACCAGCGCCGACTCCTTGATGATGCCGCCGCGGGCGCAGTTGAAGATCCGCAGACCCTTCTTGCACTTCGCGAAGGCGGCCTCGTCGATCATGTACTTGGTGTCCTCGGTCAGCGGCATGTGCACCGTGATGTAGTCCGCCTGGGCGAGGATCTCATCCATGGTCGCGATCTCAACCTGCATGGCCTTGGCGCGGCTGGGGGCAAGATAGGGGTCATACGCGAGCACGCGCATGCCGAAGGCCTGCGCCCGCTTGGCGACTTCGCCACCGATACGGCCGAGACCGACGATGCCGAGGGTCTTCTTGAAAAGCTCGATGCCGCCGAAGCTCTTGCGGTCCCACTGGCCGGCCTTCATCGAGGCCGCCGCCTGGGGCACCGGTCGGGCGCCGCAGAGGATGTGGGTGAAGGTCAACTCGGCTGTGGCGATGGTATTGCCGGCCGGCGTGTTCATGACGACCACGCCCCGTTCGGTGGCAGCCTCGACATCAACATTATCGACGCCGACACCGGCGCGACCAACCACCTTGAGCAGGGGCGCCGCCGCGAAGACCTCGCGGGTGATTTTGGTCTCGGAGCGCACCGCGATGGCGTGCACGTCCTTCACCAGTTCCAGCACCTTTTCCGGAGAGGAGCCGTAAGCCTCGATGACTTCGAAGCCCGGCTGCTGGCGCAGGTAAGCGACTCCCTTGGGTGAGATCTTATCGGCAACGAGAATTTTCATGAGGCAAATGCATCCCATCGAAGGGGTCCGCGCCCCGACCCGCAAGGAAAAGGTTGCCGGGCGGACGGAGTCCGCGCTCGCCTGTCAGATCCGAAACCGCTACGGTTAGACATGGTTAACTCGCGTCTGGTTCAGCAGATCGGCTTCATCCGGGAGGTTGACCGGCTCAAGGAAATCTTCCGCCAGACCGTCCTGATCAATAGTCGCCGCGCGGAAAGTGACGCCGAGCACTCCTGGCACATCTGCCTGATGGTGCTCGTCCTGGCCGAACACGCCAACTCCCCCGGGCTCGACGTGCTGCGGGTGCTCAAAATGCTGCTGGTGCACGACATCGTTGAAATCGATGCCGGCGACACCTTCGCCTACGATACGGCCCGCATGGCCGACCAGCACGCCCGCGAGGTCAAGGCCGCCGAGCGCCTCTTCGGCCTCCTGCCGTCCGATCAGGCGGCCGAATTTCGCGCCCTGTGGGATGAATTCGAGGCCCGCGAGACACCGGAAGCGCGGTTCGCCGCCGCCGTCGACCGCTTCCAACCCATGCTCCTCAACTGCGCGACCGAGGGCTCCGCCTGGCAGCGCCATGGCGTGACCAGCGACCGGGTGATCGCGCGCAACCGGCACATCGCCGATGGCTCCGCGGCGGTTTGGGCCTACGCAGCCGAGATGATTCGTGAAGCCGTGGCGCACGGGCACTTGAAAGCCTGAGCACGTTTCCGCCAATCGGGTCGAGACCCATGTAAACGCCAAGCCGGGGGAGCGCGTTGCTCCCACCGCGCTGCGCCGCCGCCCTCGCACCCCACGAATTCAGCCCCCCTGTTGCGGCCCGGTGTCTCCATCGCAGTCAACCGCGGACGCCTCGGGACGGAGCAGCGCCTTTCACCAACCGCGGATGTCGCCGCCGACGGTTGCCTCGTTGTGGACATCGCCCTCGCCCTCGATCTCATCCCCGCGCTTTCGGAAAATTCAGGGCGCAACGAGCTCGCTGCCAGAAAATCGCGCACGCGCGGCTCAGGCATGGTCATTTGCCGGGCCGCGCTGACGCGCCGCCGCTCAGCTCAGATCCCGGATCGAGCCGAAATCAGGATCGTTCAGCCGCTTGTACGTCCGCACGATCATCCCGTCGGTGAGCCCCGCGAGCCAGTCGCAAATCCGCCGCGCCTTGCCCGCCGTGCTCTCTTCCGCGTGGATCAACGCGCCCATGCGCGTCGGCAGCAGGTTGATCACGCGAGCCTCGCGCTCGACGTAATTGCTCCACACGGCCTTCCACAGACTGAACATCACCTGCCGCGCCTTGTGCTCCATCTGCTGGAGCTGCGGGCTTTCAAAGATGATGTCGTTCGCTAGCTGCTTGTAGAACTGGGCCTCACGTTCGGCCTCCGGCGCTACGACCAGATCGAAGCGGTAGCGATTGGTTCGCTTCGCCATGAAGTTGTCCCGCTCCCGCAGCCGGCACGCGGTGATGAAGCGGCCGATCTTCTGGGAAAACTCGCTTTCCAGCCGGTCACCCCGGATCGCCGCAAAGAGCGTGTCCAGATGCACCTGGCGCTCGGGATCAATCGGCTGCCCCGCCGCCCACGTTTCAATCCGCTCGATCGTGAGAAACCCCGCCTTCACCCCGTCCACAATGTCGTTGAGCGAGTAGGCCGCATCATCCGCCCAATCCATGATCTGACACTCGACACTCTTGAACTGGTTCAGTGTCTCGCCGCTGTGCATCGCCGCCGGGATCGGCGCCCCCGCGAAAACCACGTCGCGGTAGACGATCTGCGGATCGTAGAGAAAATGGTTCGCCGGGTGCGCGGGGTACTCGCGGTAGAGCTTCTTGTACTTGAGCACCCCGTCGAGCAGGGCCCGTGTCGGCTGCATGCCGCGGACCGATGTCTCGGTCTGGTGCATGGTCTCCGTCAACAGATGAAGCGTCTGGGCATTGCCCTCAAAGCCGCCATGCCGGCGCATCAATTCCTGGAGCGTCCGCTCACCGGAATGCCCGAACGGGGGATGCCCCAGGTCATGCGCGAGGCAGACCGCCTCAACGAGATCGCTCTCCAGAAAAAAGTCCGGCGCCAGCGGCGCTCCCCGCGTGAGCAGCCAGGTGCAGATCGACCGGCCAATCTGCGCGACCTCCATTGAATGGGTCAGCCGTGTGCGATAGAAGTCGTACTCGCCGGAGAGAAACACCTGCGTCTTCGACTGCAACTTCCGGAAGACGTGCGAGTGGATCACGCGGTCGCGATCAACCTGAAACGGCGTGCGGTAATCCGAGCGGCGCGGCCCGCCGAGCGTCTCCTCGTCAAATGCAGTGTAGAACCCATTCGCCATGCGATCGCCCAGAATCCCCAACCCCCGCCCCTTGCCAACCCAATAAGCACGCGCCCAAAGCAAGGTGTCACGTAATACGTGACACTTTTCGTTCCCGCCGCAGGGCCGCGCCGGACGGACTCCGGCGATGTGTCACGTATTACGTG
>CAMAXB010000006.1 GCA_945862035.1 Opitutus sp. GAS368 | reverse complement strand
ATCGCCGTCCTCTGTGGTGGCACCTCGGCTGAACGCGAAGTTTCACTCGGCTCGGGCCGGGCAGCGGCCCAGGCGCTGGCCCGATCGTTCCCGACCCGGCTGTTCGAGGTGCGTGCCCAGGCCCTGCCGGCTGGTCTCGATCCGGCGCGCCACGTCGTGTACTCGACCCTTCATGGCACCTTCGGCGAGGACGGTGGCATGCAGCGCCTGCTGGACGCTGCGGGCGTGGCCTATGCCGGCTGCGGAGTGGAAGCCAGCGCCCTGACGATGGACAAGACCCGCACCAAGCAGGCGGTCGCGGCCCGAGGCATTCGCGTGGCCCGGGGACTGGTGTTCGACGCCCAGCGCAAGCCGACGGCGGCCGAAGTGATCGCGGCGGTCGGTGAATCCGTGGTGATCAAGCCCAACGCGGAGGGCAGCAGCGTCGGCCTGAGCCTGCCGGCCACCCGGGCGGAGCTGGAGGCGGCGTTGGCTGGGATTCAGCACGGTTCGTGGCTGGCGGAGGAGCGCTTGAGCGGCCGCGAGTGCTCGATCGGCGTCCTGGGGGGGCGGGCGCTGGGCATTGTCGAAGTCCGGCCCAAGTCCGGGGTCTATGACTTCACCAGCAAGTACACTCAGGGTCTGACGGAGTACCTCGCGCCGGCACCCTTCGAGCCGGTCGTCACCGCGGCGGTGCAGGCGGCGGCGGAGACGGCCTTCGCGGCGTGCGGATGCCGCGACTACGCGCGCATCGACTTCATTGTTTCTGCACAAAACTTACCGTTTTTGCTCGAAATCAACACGCTGCCCGGCATGAAAGAAACCAGTCTGCTGCCGATGAGTGCGCGCTGCGCGGGGATGGACTTTACGGCGCTGGTGAGGGAGATGGTGGAGCCTGCGTGCGCGCGTTTTCAAGGGGCGCAGCCTGCCCGCATCCGTCCATGAGCAAATTCGACTCAGTTTCCCCGGTCGCCCGCAGCTGGCGCGACATCCCGCAGAGCGTCGCGCCCCGCGTGATGTCGGCGGAAGGGCGTCGTCGCCTCGTTTTCTCCACGGGCAAGCTGGCTGCGACGTGCTTTCTGGCTGCGGTCACTTTGTGGGGCGGCATTGAAATCTGGCGGACGTGGGAAACCGCCCCGCAGACCCTCGCTGCGGCGAGCGATCGCGAACCGGTGAAGACGATTGAGTTGCGCACGGACGGCGTGCTCGACCTTGACTGGGTCAAGGGTGTCGTGGCCCTCCCGCGCAACGCCGCGCTGATGGAGCTCGATCTCTCGGCGCTCCAAGCGCGGTTGGTGTCGAGCGGGCAGGTTCGCACTGCGGTGCTGGTGCGCAAGTTTCCGTCGACGCTGGTGGTAACGCTGCAGGAGCGCACGCCCGTGGTCCGCATTCGTGCGGCCCTGGGGGGCGCTGAGCCGAGCGATCTGGTGATCGCGCGGGACGGAACGGTGTACGCGGGTTCCGGCTACAACGCCGAACTCATCGACTCCCTGCCCTGGCTTGCCGGGGTGCGGCTGGCGCGGGCTGGCGACGGCTTGGCCCCGCTGGTGGGGGTGGAGACGCTGGCGGAACTGCTGGCCGTGACCCAGGCCAACGCCCCCGGTCTCTACCGGAGCTGGAAGGTGGTCGACCTCTCGCGACTCTCGACCGACGGGGAGATCCTGGTTCAGTCAGACGCCGTGCCGGAGGTGGTCTTTGGCACGCGGGATGATTTTTTCACGCAGGTGGCCCTGCTTGACTCGACGATCGAGCAGATCTCCCTCAACCCGGCGCTCGGCCGGCCGAGCCGGATCAATCTCGCCGTGGGCGGCCGGCAGGTGCCGGTTGCGTTCGGGGGGCCAGCGCTGCGTGCGCCCGCGCCCGCGCCTGCCAGCTATTTCCGCCCCCTTCCTCGCATTTCCCTCTAGCAAGATGTCCAAGTCCCGCTTCATCGGCGCCGTAGAGATCGGCACCTCCAAAGTCGCCGTGCTCGTGGGCGAAGTAGTCAATGGGCGCAGCCTCAATCTCATCGGCTTCGGCGAGTGCCAGTCACGCGGGGTGATCAAGGGCGCCGTCGCTGATTTCAAGGCGGCCAGCGACGCGGCGCACAGCGCGCTGATGTCCGCCGAGCAAAGCGCGGGGGTCCGCATTGAGGAGGTCTATCTTGCCCAGACGGGAGCCCACCTCGAGGGCTTCTACAGTGAGGCCTCGGTCAGCGTCAGTGCGGCCGACAACATGGTCAGCCAGGTCGACATCGACACCGTCTGCCGCTTGGCCAAGTCGAAGGCGCTGCCGGAGGGCCGCATGGTGGTGCACAACATCCGCCGGCCATTTTATCTCGATGGCCGCATGGTGGGATCCAATCCGGAGCACCTGGTCGGGCAGCGGCTCGACGTCGGCTATTGGACCGTGCATGGCCAGGAAAACCGGATCGCCGACAACATCCACGTCATCCGCGGCTTCAATGTGCGCGTGGGGGACCTGATTCTTTCCAGCCTCGCGGCGGGAGCCGTGCTGACCTCGCCGCAGGACCGGCAGAATGGAGCCTTGGTCATCGATGTTGGCGCGGGGACTACGGATTTTGTGCTCTACCGCGATGGCGGCGCCTTTCTGACCGGCGTTGTGCCAGTTGGCGGCGGCCACCTCACCAATGATCTGGCCTTGGGCCTGCGGGTCACGGAGGGCCAGGCCGAGAAGCTTAAACTCCGCTTTGGCCGCGGTACGGTGCTGTCCAAGGACAAGACCGAAAAAGTCTGGCTCAACGGCGACTTTGCGATTGGCGATCGTCAGTTCCCCAAGCACACCATCGAGACGATCACCTCGGCCCGCACGTGGGAATTACTTGAGGTTGTGCGCAAGAAGCTTGGCGCCGCCTTCGTCCCCGAGCGCTGTGGCGCAGGGGTGATTCTCACCGGCGGCACCTCCCGGCTGCCAGGCCTGACCGAGGCTGCGGCCAAGGTCTTCGGTGTGGCGGTGCACATCGGCGAGTTGCCCGGAGCGGTGGACGAAAAGCTCCGCGAGCCTGCCTTTGCCACCGTCACCGGCCTCCTTAACTATGGAGCCCAGTCGCGCGCGGAGTCCGCGCCGGCCAAGCGCGCAGGCACCGGCGGATTCATCAAGAAGCTTTTTGCCGTGGGGAACTGATCATGAACGTGACGTCAAATTCCAACGAACTGCCCCTCGCGACGGACCTGATGACGGATCGCAGCATTGCGATCAAGGTCATCGGCATTGGCGGCGCCGGGGCCAACGCGGTGGACCGGCTCAAGATGGAGAATCTGGAGCGACTGCAGATGGCGGTGCTCAACACGGACTTGCAGGCCCTCTCCGCCTCGCCCGTGCAGGACAAAGTGCTGCTCGGCGCGTCGATCACGCGGGGGCTGGGCGCGGGTGGCGAGCCCGACATCGGTCGTCAGGCGGCCGAAGTCGACCGCGAGAAAATTGCGGCGGTGGTCAAGGACTGCGACCTCGTGTTCCTTGTCGCCGGCATGGGTGGTGGCACGGGTAGCGGGGCGGCCCCGGTCATCGCCGAGATCGCCGCCGAGTCAGGGGCACTCGTGATCGCTTTCGTGACGCTCCCCTTCAGCTTCGAGGGCGGGCGTCGGGCGAAGCAGGCGGAGGAAGGTCTGCAGACCCTTCGACGGGCGTGCGATGCGGTGATTCCACTGCCCAACGACATCCTGCTGCAGGAATCGACGGAGGGTGAAACCGCCCTCGATTCGTTCGCGCGGGCCGACGAGTGGATCGGGCGCGGGGTGAAGTCGATCTGGTCGATGCTCTTCCGCACCGGCCTGATCAATCTGGACTTCGCGACCCTCCGGCAGGCCTTTCACACTCGGGGTGGCAAGACCCTGTTTGGTCTGGGCAGTGGCGAAGGCGAAACGGCCGTGGCGGATGCCATCGAAAGCCTGAAACTTTGTCCGCTGCTCGCGACGCCGGAGTTTTCCCGCAAGGCCGACCGGGTGTTGGTCAATTTGATTGGCGGAACCGATCTGACGCTGCCGAAGGTCAATGAAATCATGTCCGCGGTGACCGAGCAGTTTGGCCGTGATTCCCACGTGATCATGGGCGCGGTCATCGATGAGCAGATGCAGGGCAAGGTCGAGGTGTGCGTACTCGGGACCAGCGATGTCGGAGGCCGCCTCCCGGTGCGCCGACCGACGACCCCGGCCCGGGTTCGGGTCCCTCAGGCCGCCGGTGCGCCGGTCGAACCGCGGATCCCGACGGCGGCCTCGGGCGTATTCGCGGCGACGGGCGCTGCGTCCCCGGCGAGCCGGGCGCCCGCACCCTCGGCGCGCGCCGTGCAGGAAGAGATGATGCTCGCCGGCGAGGCCGAGAGCCGCGGCTATTTTGAACGGACGGACCGTAACCTCTTCGAGGGGCAGGATCTGGATGTCCCGACCTATTTGCGCAAGGGCATCAAGATTGTGCTCTAGCCCTGGGACGGATGGGGCGGGCGAGGGCGCGTACCTCCCACGACCGCGAGGTGGTTGACGGAGCCAAGGTCGGCCGTTTCGCTGCGAATGTGCTGCCTGTCGGCCGGGCCTTGGTTCGCATCGGCTGGCTGCTCTTGGCGCTGGCCGGCGGCACTCGTGCCGCGGCGGCGGTCTGGCGGCTAGCGAGGTGGAGTTTGCGCGGCTTCCGGCCGGTCTTGATCGAGCGGTAGCGGAGCAGGCTTGGCTGGAGGGCGAGGGAGCGCGGCTCGAGGCAGGCGGTGCCCTGCCGGTCCGCCGGGCGGGTGCGGAGAGGGGGCATGATTGCCCTAAATTAAATGGTGGGCGGTAAAACGCGGAAAAATTCCATGGGTCCGTTATTGGTCATTGGGCATTGTTCATTGGTCATTTCGCGTAGTGGTCGCACTTTACGAAGGATTCATTGATCCCCTCCTTGGCAAGGGCGGGGGATTCTGCACCATTCACGCCATGTTTATCGACGAGTGTGTGATCAAGGCCCAAGCGGGCGATGGCGGACGCGGCTGCGTCAGCTTTCGCCGCGAAAAATATGAGCCTTGGGGCGGCCCGAACGGCGGCGACGGCGGCAAGGGGGGCGACGTGATCCTCGTGGGCGACCACGACACGAACAATCTCGTGGACTACAAGTACCAGCCGCACTGGCGCGCCGAGCGCGGCGAGCATGGCATGGGCAAGGATTGCCACGGTCGCGAGGGCAAGCCCGCGATCATCAAGCTACCGCTGGGCACCGTCGTGACCGACGAGGGCACGGGTAAGGTCATTGCCGAAATCGTCGAAAACGATCAGCGGGTGATCATCTGCAAGGGCGGAAACGGCGGCTGGGGCAACACCCACTTCAAGACCTCGACCAATCGTGCGCCCAAACGCGCCAACAGCGGGCAGCCGGGCGACGCGGGCTCCTATCGCTTTGTCCTGAAGAGTATCGCCGATATCGGTCTCGTGGGTTTCCCGAATGCGGGTAAGTCTTCGCTCACCGGCCGCATCACCAAGGCCCGCCCCAAGACCGCCGCGTACCCGTTCACCACCCTCCATCCTCAGATCGGCGTGATTGAGTACAGCGCGCCCAGCTTCGGGCGCCTGCTCCTCGCCGATGTGCCCGGCCTGATTGAGGGCGCGAGCGAGAATCGCGGGCTCGGCCATCGCTTCCTGCGCCACATCGAGCGCTGCGCCCTCCTGATGTTCATGATCGACATGGCCGGAGTCGACAATCGCGACCCCCGGGAGGACTACGCGACGCTGCTCAGCGAGCTGAAGCTCTACGACCCGGCCTTGCTCGACAAACCCCGGTTGGTCGTGGCCAACAAGATCGACCTGGAGAGCGCGGCGGCGAATCTCAAGAGCTTCAAGAAGAAGCACAAGGTGGACGTCGCCGAAATCTCCTGCCTAAGCGGCGAAGGCGTGGACTCCTTGAAGGCCCTGCTGTGGAAGCGGGTCCGGTCGCACCGCCGGACCGAGGCGTCGGCGGCGAAACCGAAGTCGGCCGCAAAGGTGAAGTCGGCCGCGAAGGCGAAGTTGGCCGCGAAGGCGAAGTCGAAGTTCAAACCGAAGGCCGCCGCGGCCAAGAAGGCGCCAAAAGCGAAGGGCTGAAGCAGCTTCCCCGCCATCGCCGCCGCAAATCCCCTCCTGATGCGCGCGAATCGCCTGCTGGGCGCGCAGCTGGTCGAGCAGAACCTCGTCAAGATTTGGGATCTGGAGGTCGTCAATGAACGGCTGCGCGAACTCGTGGTGGGAAAAAGTCCCGGGCAGAGCACCGTGCGGGGCGTCCTCGCGTACGAAAAGAAGGTGGTGAAGGACGACATGCTCACCCACCTCGCCGACGTGGAAGGCAGCGGTCTCAGTGGGACCGACAGGGAGGTGGAGCCCTTCATGATTTTTCGTCGCTGCTCTGCGTCTGCGCGCAACGCCGGATGCGGCGTTTGGGCAAGCAGTGCCGGCAGCAGTACGCCCCGGAAGGACGCGTGAAGGACATCATGAAAAAGGCCATCGGCGGCACCGGCCCGATCTTCAAGGCCAACCCGACCGGCGGCTCCACGTGCGGCAGGAGCGGCGACCAGGGCCGCGTCGGCATCCACGAGCTCATGATCACCAGCGAGAAATTCGTTGGCGCGATCGACAAGCGCCGAGACATCCGAGCTGAAGCGCATTGCCCAGCGGCAGGGCATGAAGATCCTCCGCCAGGACAGCATGCAGAAGGTGAAGGACGGGGTCTCCACGTTCCAGGAGGCGATCGCCACCGTGCCGCCCGACCGGTCTTGATGCCCCTTTTCCCTTGCGCCCGGCCTGCGCCGCGTAAAGAGAGCGCCTAGCCAATCCACCATGACCCTTCTCCGCCTGATCCCCTTGCTCAGCCTCGCCGCCGTTGCCCTGCTGGCCGGCTGCGAAAAAAAGCCCGTCGAGGTCACCCGCCAAATGCAGGCCGAGGTGGCCAATTTGCTGAGCGAGGCCGACTTCGCCAACCAACTTCGCGACTATGCCCGCGCCGAGCCCCTGCTGGCCAAGGCCGTCGTGATCATGCCCGACATCGGCGAGAACTGGGTGCTCCTCGGGGCGGCCCGCAAGCGACTCAACGACACCGTCGGCGCCCGCACGGCCTACCGCGAGGCGCTGGCGGCCTTCGAGCGGAGCTTCAAAGCGGAACCCAAAGAGACGGAACTGCTGCTCCAGCAGGTCTATGTCCATGCCTTGCTGGGCCAGACGGACAAGGCCCGCTCCGTCTTGGCGAAGGCGGGCAAGGATTTCCCGGCCGATCGGGAAATCCAGGATTTCATTCAGTCCAAGGCGATTGACCGGATGGTGACGGATCCGAGTTTCAAGGCCGTCGCGCTCTCGTCCGGCCGCTCGTTGCCCTGACACAGGCCAGCCTGATGCAATCCTACTGGACCGAATTCGGAGCCCTCACGCTCGCCCATCTGCTCGCCGTCGCCAGTCCGGGCCCGGATTTCGCAATGGTGCTCCGGCAGAGCCTCGCGCATGGCCGGCGGACCGCGATCTGGACCAGTTTGGGTATTGGGACGGGCATCCTGCTGCACGTGAGTTATTCGCTGCTGGGAATCGGCCTCGTCCTCCAGGGCTCGCCTACGGCATTCACTGTGCTCAAGTATGCCGGGGCGACGTACCTCGCTTGGATCGGGGTCCAGACCCTGCGATCGGCGCGCCCGCGCGCGGCTGGTCCCGAAGTAGTGGCGGAAAAAACAGCGCCCGAGCCCTCGACTCGGGCGGCGTGGACCACGGGGTTTCTCACCAACGCGCTCAATCCGAAGGCGACACTCTTTTTTGTGGCGCTGTTTCCGGTGGTGGTGAACCCAGCCACGCCGCGATCCGTCCAGGTGGGCTACGGACTTTGGATGGCGTTGGCCACGGCAGCCTGGTTCTCCTTGGTTTCGTTCGTCTTCACGCAGCCGGCGACGCGGCGCGCGTTTCTGCGCTGGAGTCACTGGATTGACCGCGCCCTCGGGGTGGTCTTCCTCGGCTTCGCCGCTGGATTGGCGCTGGCCACCCTGCGCTGAGCGCGAGGGCGGTGCAGATGCGCAGTAAGCCGGGGGCTCTAGCAGTAAATGCCCCCGCCGAGGAGGCGTTCGCCTTGGTGGAGCGCAAGGATCTGGCCGCTGGCGAGAGCACGCTGGGGAGCGTGAAAGCGAATGAGGGCGGAGCCCGGGATGGCCGGATCGGGGATGAACTCCAGCCCGACTCGCGGGTCGCGGTAGCGGACCCGGCCCTCGAGGGTACAGGGGGTGGTCGGCGGGTCTGAGTTCCATTGCAGGCCATGCACCTGCACCTCGGTCTGAAAGAGCCCCGGCGCATCCGCGGAGTCGAAGGCCACCAGCAGTGCGCGATCGTCGGCGCGTTTGCCGACCACGACATAGGCGCGGTGGTCGGTGTTGGAGGGCACCCGAATTCCCCGGCGCTGGCCGAGGGTGTAGTAGTGCAAGCCGCGATGTTCGCCCAGCACCCGCCCATCACCCGCGCGGATGATCGGCCCAGGCTCGTCGGGCACGTACTGACGGAGGAAATCCTGCATCCTCACCTCGCCGATGAAGCAGATGCCCTGGCTGTCCTTCTTCTCCGCCGTGACCAGACCCGCCTCTCGCGCCAGCCGGCGCAGCTCGGGCTTCGGCAAGTCGCCGATCGGGAAACGGGCGTCGCGCAACTGGTCTGGGGAAAGGAGCGCCAGGAAGTAGGACTGATCCTTGTTCTTGTCGGCGCCTTCCAGCAGGTGGAATTGCGGGTTGTGAATTGCGGATTGCGGATTTTCAGACCACCGCGGATCGGCTGAGGCTCGATTCAGTCCGGAATCCGCACTCCGCATTCCGCACTCCGCAATGACTTCAGTCCGGCGGGCGTAGTGGCCGGTGGCGACGACCGGGTAGCCGTGGTCGCGAGCCCAGTCCCGAAACACGCCGAACTTGATCTCGCGGTTGCACATCACGTCCGGATTCGGGGTCAGGCCCCGGCGGTACCCATCCAGGAGGTAACCCACGACGCGCTCGCGGTAATCCCGCATCAGATTGACCACGATGAAGGGAATCCCGAGCTGGTCGGCCACGGCGCGGGCATCGTCAATGTCCTGCTGCCAGGGACAGTGTCCGATGACATTGTCCTCGTTGATCCAGTTCTTCATGTAGGCCCCCGTCACGTCATGGCCCTGCTGCTTCAGCCGGAGCGCAGCGACGGAGCTGTCGACGCCCCCGGACATGGCGACAAGGATTTTTTCACGCGGTCCCACGCCGTTACCGGTGGGGCGCAAAGGCCACTTGTCAACGGATTGTCGACCGGCGCGCCGGGCGCCCCGCAGATGAATCCTCAGCAGCACCGATGGGTGCCCCGACGCCGAGCCGAGCGTAGCAGGCCCCCGGCGGGATCTTTGCTGGCAACAGTGGATCGCTTCCGCCGCCTTCCGCGCGTTTCGCGGGCACTTTCCCACCGGCGGACCCCACGCCCCGCGCTCCCTCGGCTGAACCACCCGGCCCGGAGTGCATCCTCCCGAGCCAGGCCAGCGACCCCCGCGGCGCGCTCCGAGGCAGGTGTCACGTATTACGTGACACATTCTCCGGCGCGGGCCGGGTTGGGGTGGGAGGCGGGGGCAGTTCCGGCTTGTGCGGGAATCGGCGCGGAGGATGCTCTAGGCAACTCATGTCGTCGCAACGCGCGAAAAGGATTGTTCAGGCCTGGCTCGAGACACCCACTCGGGGGGTGATCGAGCTTTCGCGTGACTGGCGGGCGAAGTACCCGCCGCCACTGGCGCTCGGGGGCGGGCCGGTGGCCTTTGCCTCGTTGCAGCGGGTGCCGGATTACCTCTTTGGCTGTGCGAGCGGCTACTTTGTGAACCGGAAGAGCGAAATCTTCTTCTTCCTGCGTCTGGACCGTCACCTGCAACTCGATCCGGCGGCGGATGTGGTGTACCTGACGGGCGATTTCAATGGCTGGGCCGGGGCGGGCGATCCCGACTGGGCCCTCCTGCCGGCCAGCCTTGACGGCGATCCGGTGCTGCTCTGGTCAGGCCAGGCCGAACGCTTCCATGGCAATCCGCACATGCGGTTCAAGTTTGTGACGCAGACGCACCGCTGGATCGATGTCCCGGCGGATGCGCCGAATGCGGTGCGTGACGAAGGCGGCAACGTCAATCACACCATTGATCCGGACCGTACGGGACAGCACCTGTTTGAGTTCACGCTGGCGGCGCCGCTCGACCTCAGCCGACTTTGGTGGATTGAGTGGGCGGATGGCGACACGCCGGTGACCGTAGCGCTCCGGCCCGGGCCCTATTTCTACGAGTTGGAAACGCGACTGCCGCTGGGAGCGATCCCCAAGGGTCGGACGACCACGTTCCGGCTCTTCGCCCCGCGGGCGAGCCAGGTCGAACTGTGGGTGGCTCCCTCGCGGGAGGAGCAGGGCAGCCCGCATCGCTACGCGCTGGCGCGGCGCCCGGCCCCGAGCCCCTCGCTGGCCGACGCCGGCGAGGCGTGCGTGTGGGAGGTGGTCCTCGATCACAACCTCGACGGCTGGCTCTATTGGTACTCGGTGAGTGGTCCGGCGGATGCCTATGGCCTGTTTGACCCGGCGCAGCGGGTGCTGGATCCGTATGCCCTTGCGACCGTGGGGCGGGACGGTCCTGGGATCGTGCTCGATCGGGGTCGGCTGGCGAAGCCGGACCGGAGTTTCATCACTCCGGCCTGGCAGGACTTGGTGATCGCGGAGGCGCATGTCCGGGACTTGGTGCAGCGCGCCCCCATCCCTCTCTCGGCCGGGCAGCGCTGTGGGTTCGCGGGACTGCAGGCCTGGGTGGAGAGCCCCGATTTCTACCTCGCGCGGCTCGGCGTCAACTGCGTCGAGCTCCAGCCGGTGCAGGAGTTCGATAGCGTCACCCCCGAGGAGTACCACTGGGGGTACATGACCAATGCCTTCCTCGCTCCGGCCAGCAGCTATGCGCTCGACCCGGCGCGGGCTTCGGGCGTGGGCGAGTTGCAGGACCTGGTCGCCGCGTTCCATCGCCGCGGGATGGCCGTCATTCTTGACGTGGTTTTCAACCATGTGGGCGTGCCGGCGCACCTCATGTTCATCGACAAGCTTTACTACTTCGAGGTGGACGGAGCCGGGAAGCTGGAAAACTGGAGCGGGTGCGGTAACGATCTGCGGGCGCGATCGGCGATGGCGAAGCGTCTGATCATCGACAGCTGTATCCACTTGATCGAGACCTATGGGATTGACGGATTCCGCTTCGATCTGGCGGAGCTGATCGGGACGGACGTGCTGAGGGAGATCGAGTTCGCCCTGAAGTGTACGAAACCGGACGTCATCCTGATTGCGGAACCATGGAGCTATCGCGGGCATATTGCGGGGGCGCTGGCGGAGACGGGCTGGGCCTCGTGGAATGATGGCTACCGCAATTTCATGCGCGACTACGTCCACGGGGCATCTACGCGCGAGGCCTTCGAGTATCACGTCAAGGGTTCGCCTTGGTACTTCGCCCGCTGGCCGGCGCAGACCGTGAATTATGCCGAATCCCACGACGACCGGACCTGGATCGACGTGATCACCGAGAACCGGGACGGCAATGGCTTCAACCCGACGTTGAACGACCGTCGCCGCACACACCTGATGGCGGCCATCCTGTTTTGCTCGATTGGCATTCCCATGATTTCCGCCGGTCAGGATTTCATCCGGTCGAAGCACGGGCTGAACAACACCTACCTGCGCGGGGACCTGAATGCCCTCGACTACCGGCGGATCTACCGGTTCCCGTCCACCCATGCCTACTTCGCGGACTGGATTGCCTTTCGTCGGTCGGAAGAGGGGAAGCTCCTGCGGCAGTTCTCGCGTCCGAGCGAGGGCTTCTTCCGCTTCGTTTTCGCGCCGGATTCCACCGCGGCGGCGGTGATCTACAACGCGGATCGATCGCAGGGCCCGCACCAACTCCTCCTGGTGGTGAATCCGAGTCTGGTCGACGTGGTCGTGTCCCTGGATGAGGCGGTTGTCGGCCAGGCCTGGCGGCAGGTGGCCGATCAGGAAGGATTCATGTCCGACCCCCATCGGTCTTTCTCGCGACCTGTTGAGGTGGAGTTGTTTATACCCGCGCTGGGCTGCGGACTCTGGCTGACCCGCTAGGGCGGAGCTGGGAGCAAAACCCCTTGCTTTCACGGTGTGCGCGCTGTTCCCTTGCGGTTCTACGTGCGCTTGCGGCGCGTTTAACCTGCAGCAGTAAACAACAACTAGAAACGGGAAATTTCCATGGCTGTTAAAGTCGCAATCAATGGTTTCGGTCGCATCGGTCGCCTGGTTTTCCGGGCTCTCATTGAGCAAGGTTTGCTCGGTAAGACCCTCGATGTCGTGGCGGTGGGCGATATCGTTCCGGCCGATAATCTGGCCTATCTTCTCAAGTACGACTCCACGCAGGGCCGCTTCCAGGGCACGGTGTCTTCGAAGAAGTCCTCGCCCGACAAGGCAGAGGACGACGTGCTTGTGGTGAACGGCAAGGACATCCTCGTGGTATCGGCCAAGTCGCCGGCCGAGCTTCCCTGGGGCAAGCTGGGCGTCGACCTCGTGATCGAGTCGACCGGTCTGTTCACCGAAGCGGAGAAGGCCCGGGGCCATCTCACGGCCGGAGCCAAGAAGGTCATCATTTCCGCTCCGGCCAAGGGTGAGGACATCACGGTCGTGATCGGGGTGAACGACGACCAGATCGATCTCAGCAAGCACAGCATCATCTCGAATGCCTCCTGCACCACGAACTGCCTCGCGCCGCTCGTTCACGTGCTGTTGAAGGAAGGCTTCGGGATTGAGGAGGGTCTGATGACGACCGTCCACTCCTACACCGCGACCCAGAAGACGGTCGACGGTCCCTCGAAGAAGGACTGGAAGGGCGGCCGTACCGCCGCGATCAACATCATCCCGTCGACGACCGGTGCCGCCAAGGCCGTCGGGCTCGTGTGCCCCGAGGTCAAGGGCAAGCTGACCGGCATGTCCTTCCGCGTGCCGACCCCGACCGTCTCGGTGGTCGACCTCACGGTCCGCACGACCAAGGAGACCTCGATCAAGGAGATCAACGAGAAGCTCAAGGCCGCGTCCGAGACCTACCTGAAGGATATCCTCGGCTACACGACGGATGAGGTGGTGTCCTCCGACTTCATCCATGACAAGCTGTCTTCGATCTATGACGCGGGCTCCTCGATCGAGCTCAACAGCCGTTTCTTTAAGCTCGTCAGCTGGTACGACAACGAGTGGGGCTACAGCAATCGCGTGGTCGAACTGACCGCGAAGATCGCCGCCAAGCTCTGAGCGCGGCGCGACGCCGCGCAGGAGCGAGGAGTGAGTAGCGGGTAGCGAGCATACGGCTCTGGCCCGCCTCACTCCTCTTCCATTTCTACCCGCTACTCACTACCCGCTACTCGGTACTTTTCTCCCATGCCCACGTTCAAGACCATCCGCGACCTCGACCTGAAGGGAAAGCGCGTGCTGATGCGCGTCGATTTCAACGTCCCGCAGGACAAACAAACCGGAGCCATCACCAACCCGCAGCGGATTGCTGCCGCGATCCCCACGATCCAGTTTGCGCTCGAGCAGGGTGCCTCCGTGGTGCTGATGAGCCATCTGGGTCGCCCGGATGGACAAGTCATCGCCAAGTTCTCGCTTCAGCGGGTGGCGGATGAGCTGGGCAAGCTGCTGGCTCTTCCGGTGGCCTTTGCCGCCGACTGCGTGGGTCCCGTTGCAGAGCAGGCGGCGGCCGCGCTGAAGCCCGGACAGGTGCTGCTGCTGGAAAACCTCCGTTTCCACATTGAAGAGGAGGGGAAGGTGAAGCTCGAGGATGGCACGTCGAGGAAAGCGGATCCGGCGGCGGTCGCCGCGTTCCGGGCGAGTTTGAGCAAGCTGGGCGACATCTTCGTCAATGACGCGTTTGGGACCGCCCATCGGGCGCACTCGTCCATGGTGGGCGTCAATCTGCCGCAGAAGGCCGCCGGCTTTCTGATGGAGGCGGAGCTTAAGGCCTTCGCCAAGGTGCTCGACCAACCGGACCGGCCGCTGCTGGCCATTCTGGGTGGCGCGAAGATCGCGGACAAGATTCCGTTGATCAAGAATTTGCTCGAGAAGGCCGACAAGATCATCATTGGGGGCGGTATGGCCTACACCTTCCACAAGGTCCTCCGCGGCACGCCCATTGGCACGAGCCTGTACGATCCGGAGGGCGCCAAGATCGTCGAGGAACTCGTCGAGAAGGCCGCGCAGCGCAACGTCGAGCTCATCTTCCCAATCGATTTCATCTGCTCGGACAAGTTTGCGCCGGATGCCAACACCTGCGCGGCGGACCTCGCCACGGGCATCCCGGAAGGGTGGGGCGGGCTGGATGCCGGTCCCCGTTCGATTGCGCTTTATCGCGAGGCGATTCTTTCATCCAAGACCATTATCTGGAACGGGCCACCCGGGGTGTTCGAGTTCGACCAGTTTGCGGGCGCGACCAAGGCGATGGCGGATGCGATTGCCGAGGCGACCGATCGGGGCGCCACCACGATCGTCGGGGGCGGCGACACCGCCACCGCCGCCAAGAAGTTCAAGGTCGCCTCCAAGGTGACCCATTGTTCGACGGGCGGCGGCGCCAGCCTCGAGTTCCTTGAGGGTAAGGCGCTGCCGGGAGTTGTCTTCCTCGAATCGTAACGCGATGAGCGGGTATCTTGTTTCGCGACTGCATTTCTACTCGCTACCCGCTCCTCGCTCCTCACTACTTTTCCCATGATTCGCAAGAAGCTCATCGCCGGTAACTGGAAGATGAACAAGACGTCGTCCGACGCTGTCGCCCTCGTGAGCGAGATCGTCGCCGCTGTGGGCCGCGCCACCGATGTCGACGTGGTGGTGTGCCCGCCCTTCACTTCCCTCGAATCGGTCTTCAAGGTGATTGATGGCTCCACGGTGAAGCTCGGTGCGCAGAACCTGCACCCCGAGGCGAGCGGTGCCTACACGGGCGAGACCTCGGCCGCGATGCTGCGCGCACTGTTTGCGAGCTATGTCATTGTGGGCCACAGCGAACGCCGCACCTACTTCGCGGAGAGTGATACCTTCATTAATCAGAAGGTCCTCGCCGCGCTCAAGGCCCAGCTCAAACCGATCCTTTGCGTGGGCGAGACGCTGGGCGAGCGTGAGTCCGGCTCGACCCTCAAGGTCGTGCAGACGCAGCTCGAGGGCGCCCTTGAGGGCGTGAGCAAGGACCTCGCGACGAGTGTGGTGCTGGCCTACGAGCCCGTCTGGGCCATCGGCACGGGGAAGGTCGCGACGACCGAGCAGGCGCAGGAGGTTCATGCGTTCATCCGCGGCCTCCTGACCAAACTCTTCGGGGCGGCGACCTCCGGCAAGATGCGCATCCTCTACGGTGGTTCGATGAAGCCGGCCAATGCGGCCGAACTTCTCGCCCAGAAGGACATCGACGGCGGCCTGATCGGTGGCGCCAGTCTCGAGTCGCGCAGCTTTGTCGATCTCGTCAAGGCGGCCGCTGCGGCCAAGTGACCGGCGCAGTCCCCGCCGTGAGGCGCTAGCGATCCCGGGTCAGCATCCGCTCGGCCAGCGCGATCAGGAAGGCGGTGTCACCCGGAAGCGCGCGCAGCGCCGCCACGGCTTGGGTGGAGTGAGCCTCCGCCATGCGGCGTGAGTCCTCGAGCCCGTGCAGCTTGACCGCGGTGGTCTTGTCGGCCTTGGCATCCTTCCCGGCCGTCTTGCCCAGCGTTGCGGTATCCGCCGTCGCGTCGAGCAGGTCGTCAATGATCTGGAAGGCGAGTCCGAGGTGGCGTCCGGCCCGGCGCAGCGTCTCGACCTCGGTGGGACCGGCGCCGCCTGCGAGGCCCCCGAGGACGAGCGACACTTCGATCATGGCCGCAGTCTTGTGGAGGTGAATGAACTCCAATTCGTCGGCCGTCGCGTTAGCCTGCTTCTCCGCCAGCAGGTCCTCCATCTGCCCGCCGATCAGGCGGCGGCTGCCGGCCGCAGCGGCCAGCTCGCGGACCAGCCTCTGGGCGATGGCGGGCTCGCCCGGGTAACCGGTCGCGAGCAGCGCAAAGGCGTGGGTGAGCAGGGCGTCGCCGGCGAGCAGCGCCGTGGCCTCATCGAAGGCCTTGTGCGCGGTGGGCCGGCCCCGGCGCAGATCGTCGTTATCCATGCACGGCAGGTCGTCATGGATCAATGAATACGTGTGCAGGCATTCGACCGCCACCGCGGCGGGGAGCGGATCGGCGGCACCGGGGAACAGCTCCGCCGCGGCGAGGACGAGGACGGGCCGCAGCCGCTTGCCGCCCGCCTGCAGGCTGTAGCGCATCGCGGTGTGGAGGCGGGCCGGGCGGGCCCCGGCGGGAGGCAGAAGTGCCTCGATCCCGGCCTCGACGCGCGCGAGGGTTGCCGTAAATTTAATTGAGAAGTCCATTGTCAGGACGCGAGTGTCCCGGTTACGATGCCTTGTCGCAATGCCCACGCTTGAACTTGTTTGCAAACGCCTTTTCACCGGGTCCTCCTGGTTCGTGAAGGGCATTGCGGGTGCGCTGCTGCTGGTGGTGCCGGTCGCGCATTTTTTCGCGTTCGGCTATCTCTACGAGCTGATCGAGCGGGCCCGGCGGGGCGAGAGCATCGAGCTGCCGGATTGGGATGACTGGCGTCGCTTTTTCGTCAACGGGGTGCCGGCGTTCATCATCTTCATGGTCCTTGGCGTGATGCCGATCGTGGTGGCCTGGTTGTTGACCTGGCCCCTGCGGCTGCTGGCCTATGGCGCCTTTGTCTATCTGCCCATCATTCCTGCGATCCTGATCGCCGGACCGCTCACGGCCGCCGGCATCTACCAGTACCAGAAACGCGAGGAATACCGGGATGCCTTCCGGCTGGTCATTCTGGCCGCCATGCTGCGCTCGAGCCGCGCTCGCTTCTGGTTGCCGACCTTCGCCCTGATTGGCTTCATGGCAGTCGGGTACCCGCTCATGACCTTCACGGTCTTTATCGGCTTTGCCGCCAGTTGGACTTACTACGCCGCCTATTTCCGCTTTGTTGAACAGTCTCGCAAAACGGTCTCGGCCGTATAGCCCTGCTTGAATTCCGTTTTCGGTCCATGCCCACTTACGATTACCACTGCTCCCGCTGCAAAGACGACTTCGAGGTCTTCCAGTCCATGAAGGATGCCCCCCTGACCACCTGCCCGAAGTGCGGGAAAAAGGGCGGGGTGAAGCGCCAGATCGGCGGCGGTTCCGGCCTGATCTTCAAGGGCACGGGTTTCTACATCACCGATTACAAGAACAAACCGGCGGGCACCGGTGAGCCGAAACCCGCCAAGGAACCCAAGCCCGCCCCGGTGCCAGCCGCACCCTGACCTGAGCCGCCCCCGGGTGAACCGGGGCTGCCGGCAGACTGGGCGCGCCTCGCGCGCTGGGACTGTCCCCGCAACCGAACAGACGGGCGTCGGTCAAAGCGCCTTGAGCAGGGCCTTCATGTCCACGTGCTCGGTGATCAGCCGTTTGATGACCGGGAACTTGTCGGTGTCCTGGGGCTGGGTCTTTACCGTCATGCTGTGGATTTTCGAGGCGATCGTGTAGCTCTCGTCGCTGGCGGCAATGACGGGGATTTCCGTCTGGGCCAGCAATTCGAGCAGCTTGCCGTGGGGCGGAATGTCGTTCGTCAGGACGAGACCTGCGATGGTGTCGCCGGGAAGTCGGGAATTGGAGATCGCCGCCAGGATGATGTCGTCGCGGTCGCCCGGGGTGATGATCAGGGTGCCGGGTTGAAGGTAGTCGACGATTCGCTTGGCGGTCATGGCTCCGACGACGACGCGATACACGCGCTGCTTGGTCCCGGCCGGCTGCACGTTGAGCCACCGGCCGCCGATTTCCTCCGCGATCTGCGAGAGGTTGGGGGCCGAGAGCATTTTCTGTACGGGCAGGACCCCCAGCAGCGGCACGCCCAGGCGGGCCAGGCCGATGCCGGCGTATTCCGCAATGAGGGGAATCTTGTCCGGCTCCACCTTGTTGAGGATGGCACCGACGATCTCCACGCCGGCCTGGTCGAAAAGAGCCTTATTGAGCGCGATTTCGTCGATGGGCCGGCCGATGCCACCTGGACAGACGATCACGACCTTGGCTCCGAGGAGCTTGGCGACCGAGGCATTGGACAGGTCGAAGACGGAGCCGACGCCGGCATGCCCGGTTCCCTCGATGAGGGTGAAGTCCTTTTCCCAGGAGACCCGGTCGAAGGCGCGGCAAATCTTGTCCTCAAGCGTCGGCAGCATCGCCTCGGGCTTCTTCAGAAACCGGCGGGTGAAGGTGGAGTCGACGGTGACCGGGCTCATGCTCTCGATCGGCACATGGACGTGGTAGATCGTATCGAGGAGGTAGGAATCCTCGTCGATGTGGTGCCCCTGAACTTCCACGAACCGCTGGCCGACCGGCTTGATGAAGCCGATCCGCGGGTACAGGCCCATTAGCGCGGCGTAGAGCCCGAGGCAGGTGGTCGTCTTGCCGTCGTTCATCCGGGTGGCGGCGACGAACAGCCGCTTGGTGGCCGAATTGGTCGGGGCCTTCAGTAGGGGCCGCGCTGGCAACCCGAAGGGATTGGCCGAGACGTCAGAGGGGGACATAGAGGGCGTGGGATCCATGCGGAAGCGACTGGATGGAGATGAATAATGCCCAATGACCAATGTCCAATGACCAAGGGCGGCAGAGAAAATCCGAATGGCGAAGCTCGCACGGGGAAGTTGATCCAGTCCTCGTCTCCTTCTTCGTCATTCGGATTTCGTTATGCTGGTTTTTCCTCAATGGACATTGGTCCTTGGGCATTGGTCATTCCCTCAAAGGTGTCCCATAAAGCAGGCGGCGGTCAATGGCCTGGCAGCCCACCACCGCGGCGGCGCCGAAGACATCGTGGGCACTCGACCCGCGGCTGATTTCGGCGGCGGGCTTGCTGAGTCCAGTCAGGATTTGGCCAAAGGCGTTCGCCCCCGCCAGCAACTGCACCAGCTTGAAGGCGATGTTGCCGCTGTTGAGATCCGGGAAGACCAGAACGTTGGCCCGGCCGGCAACGGGACCGGAGACCTTCTTGGTTTCCGCGGTAAGGGGGTCAAGCGCGGCGTCGACCTGGATCTCTCCGTCGATCTCCATCTCAAGTTTGGCCGCGGCGGCCTTGGCGCGGGCGAGGGCAGTGGCCTGGCGGACCTTCACCAGCGTCGGTTGGTTCGACGGGCTGTGCGTGGCGTAGCTCAGCATGGCCACGCGCGGCGTTTCATTGGTGAGATGGCGCGCGATCATCGCGGTCGAGATCGCAATGTCGCACAATTGTTCGGCGGTCGGATCGGGAATGACGCCGCAATCGGCCAGAAAGATGGAGCCGCCGCTGCCGACCTTCTTCTCGTCAAAATCGAGGATCATCAACGACGATACGGTCTGCACCTGGTCCAGCCGCGGGATGATCTGAAACAGCGGGCGCAGGGCACCCGATGCGCTCACCGTGGCCCCGGCAACCAACGCATCCGCCTGGGCGGCCTCAAGCATGAGCGTGGCAAAGGTATTGGCGTCGCGCACGGCCAAGCGGGCCTCCTCGAGCGTCATCCCTTTGTCCCTCCTAATCTCCAGCAGGCGGGCGGCGAAGCGCTCAAGCTCCTCGCTTCGGGTGGGATCAATCAGACGCATGCCCTGAAGATTGATGTCGAGGCGAACGGCCGCCGCCTTGATCTCCGCGCGATCGCCCAGCAGGATGGGAGCCCCCATCCGGCGGGTAACCCACTGCCGGGCCGCTTGCAGGCTGCGGGGGTCCGCACCTTCCGAAAAAACCACGCGCTTGGGGTGGCGCTGGAGCTTTTCGGTCAGCTGCGGGACAAGCGGCATGGAAAGACGAAAACGGTGAAAACCCGCCGCAGCAACGTCAATGGCAGTCCGGGTTAATAACTTGTCAGCCGCTGGGCGCCCGGAGAAAACAACCGGCGTGTCGAGGAGTCTCAAGAACATCAGCGTCGTTGCCGGTGCGACCATGGTTTCGCGCGTGCTCGGGCTGGGGCGTGACATTCTGATCAGCGCCGTCTTTGGCACCTCCGCGCTCGCCTCGTCGTTTGTCACGGCCTTCACGCTGCCGAATCTCTTTCGCCGCCTGCTGGGCGAGGGTGCGCTGACCGCGGCGTTTGTTCCCACCCTCAACGAGGAACTCACCGAGCGGCAGCGGGACGGGGCCTTTCATCTGGTCAGCGAGGTGGCCAGCTGGCTGCTGCTAGTGACGGCCGGCCTGGTCGGGCTCTCGATGTGGGGACTGTTCCATGCGGACTTCTGGGCGGCCTGCGCGCTCGACTGGGGCGTATCGCCGGATACGACCGCGCGTTGGCTGACCGGGGCCGAACTCGCGGTCGTGCTTTTCCCCTACATGATCTTCGTCTGTCTGGCCGCGGCGTTCAGTGCGGCGCTCCAGACCTTGGATCGCTTTCTGGAACCGGCGCTATCCCCGATCTGGCTGA
This sequence comes from Opitutus sp. GAS368, assembly GCA_945862035.1. Taxonomy (GTDB): domain Bacteria; phylum Verrucomicrobiota; class Verrucomicrobiia; order Opitutales; family Opitutaceae; genus CAMAXB01. Next base: position 6,004 of record CAMAXB010000006.1, on the reverse strand, counting down.
ATCTGGCCATGATCGGTTTCCTGGCGGGCGGAGCCTACCTCGGCTGGGCGGACAGCGATGACGGTCGCATGCGCTGGCTTTGTGTGGGCGTACTCGTCGGGGGCTTCTTCCAAATGGCCGTGCCGGCGGTGGCACTGATGCGCCTCGGTTGGCGCCCGGCCTGTGCGCTCCGGCTCAGCCCGCAAGTCCGGGCGATCGCTGCCCTGATGGGGCCGACCGTGCTGGGCTCCGCCATTTACCTGATCAACATGGCGGTTTCGCGGGTGATTGGGCTTTCCCTCAATGATGCCGCGGCCTCCGTGCTCAATCTGGCCACGCGGCTGATGGAGCTTCCCATCGGCGTATTTGCCGTGGCGGTGTCGACCGTCATTTTCCCACTCATCACCCGGCACGCGGCGCAGGGCGACTGGACGAGCCTGGCCAGTGCCTACCGCAAGGGCATGCGCCTCATCCTGGTGATCAACATCCCGGCGGCGGTTGGGCTGGTGGTGCTGGCGGAACCGGTGATCCGTCTACTGTTCCAGCGCGGAGCCTTTCGCGCGGACGACACGGCGCTGATGGTTCCGGTGCTGGCGGTGTATGCGCTGGGGTTGCCCCTCTTTTCCTTTGTGACTCTGGTGTTGCGGGCGTTCCACGCGGAGCGTGACACGCGAACCCCGGTGCACGCCGCGATCCTGAGCTTTGCCGTCAATGTCGGCCTGAGCCTTGCGCTGATGGGACCGCTCTCGACGATCGGGCTGGCCGTGGCCGGCAATGCCGCGATCGCGGTCCAGGCGTGGTTCCTGCAGTCGCGCCTGACCGCGAAGCGCGGGATCATGGCGTTCGGGCACCTCGGTCCGACCCTGATCCGGATCCTGATCGCGGCGGTCTTGATGGGTGCGGTGGTGGCCGGTTCGTGGCGCGGCCTGCTGGCCCTGTGCGGATCGGGTGTGCTGACAGACTTGCTGGCCCTCGGGGTGCTGATTCCGCTGGGGATTGCCGTCTATGGTGGGCTGCTCTGGGCGATGAAAATTGAGGGCCGGGAAGATCTGGCGGCCATGATCGAGCGGATCCGCCTGCGTCTGTGGCCGGCCCGATGAAGGCCTTCGTCGAAAGGAACTGGTTCATCGTCGCCCTGCCTTTGTCCGTCGGCATGGCGTGGCTGATTCCCCAGGCCGGCGCCAGCGGCGGCTGGCTGAAATCCGAAGTCACGACCAAACTCGCGGTGGCGGCGATTTTTTTCAGCCAGGGCCTTACGCTGCCCGCCCAAGCGCTCCGTCAGGGCGCGTTGCAGTGGAGGCTCCACGTGCTGGTGCAGGTTTTTACCTTCGGCATTTTTCCCCTGATCGGTCTGGCGCTTGACGCGTGGATCGGCTCACGGCTGGCGCCGGATCTCCGCCTCGGTTTCCTCTATCTCTGCGTGCTGCCGTCGACGATATCGACGTCCGTGGTGCTGACCTCCATCGCGGGGGGCAACACGGCAGGAGCCATCTTCAACGCCGTGCTCTCGAACGTGGTCGGGGTGTTCATCACCCCGCTCTGGGTGACCTGGCTGATGGAGGCGGCGGGGCAGTCTCAGCCGCTGGGGCCGGTCGTGAGGGAGATTGTGATCCTGCTGCTCGTTCCCCTTGTGATCGGTCAGGGATTCCGCCTGGTCCTGCGCGCGTGGGCCGATGCGAACAAGAAACGGCTCGGAAATCTGAACAGCGCTTTGATCCTCTACATCGTGTTCGCGGCGTTCTGCAATTCGGTCGTGTCGCGCGTGTGGTCGCAGCAGGGCCCGGATGTGATCTGGCTGACCCTTGCCGGGTCGGTCGTGATCTTCGTGGTCGCGACGGGATTGGTCGAGCTGCTGTCCCGGCTGCTACGATTCAACCGGCCCGATCGGATTGCCGCGTCGTTCTGCGCGCCCCAGAAAACCCTGGCCTCGGGGGTGCCGCTGGCGAAGGTGATTTTTGGCGCGCATCCCGGACTGGGACTGATTCTGCTGCCGATCATGGTTTACCACCTGCTGCAGCTGCTGGTCTGCGGTTATCTCGCGGGCCGCTGGGCGCGCGCGGAGCCGGTCCGGGCGTGAGGCGGAAGCGAGGGGAGGCGGAGTTTGATTTCGATCGAAGCGTGTGCGAACGTCACGTTCTCCGCATGGCCCATCTCTTCGACGCCTTTTCCCTCCGTTCGGTCACGCTGCGCAATCGGATCGGGGTTTCCCCGATGTGTCAGTACAGCGCAACCGATGGCCGGGCCAACGACTGGCACCTGGTGCACTTGGGCGCGCGGGCGGCGGGCGGGGCGGGCCTGGTGGTGGTGGAGGCGACGGCCGTGGAGGCGCGTGGGCGGATCACGCCGGGCGATCTGGGCCTGTGGGATGATGCGCAGATTGAGCCGCTCTCGCGGATCACCGCCTTCATCAAGTCGCAGGCCGCCGTGCCCGGCATCCAGCTCGCCCATGCCGGACGCAAAGCCTCGGCGGCCCTGCCTTGGAAGGGTGGTGCCCATCTCAGCGAGGCACAGGGTGGCTGGACCCCCGTGGGGCCCAGCGCGGAAGCCTTTGGCGGGAGCCTCAACCGGGTGCCTGTCCCGCTCAGCCGGGCGGAGATCAAGGACGTCCAGGCGGCCTTTGTGGCGGCGACCCGGCGGGCGCTGCTGGCGGGGTTTGATTGGGTGGAGTTGCATGCCGCGCATGGGTACCTCGGGCACAGCTTTTACTCCCCCCTCAGCAACCGCCGCACGGACGAGTATGGCGGCAGTTTTGAAAACCGGATCCGCTTCCTGCTGGAGACGGCGACGGCCATGAGGGAGGCCTGGCCGGATCACCTTCCCCTCACGGTGCGCCTTTCGGCAACGGACTGGGTCGAGCGGGGCTGGACGCTCGCGGACTCCGTGGTGCTGGCGCGCCGGCTCAAGGCGGTGGGGGTGGACCTGATCGACTGCAGCTCCGGGGGCAATGGCGGGGCGGCGAAGATTCCGCTGATCCCTGGCTATCAGGTGCCCCTTGCCGCTGAGATCCGACGGGAGGCGGCGGTGCCGACCGCCGCGGTCGGACTGATTACCGATCCGGCTCAGGCGGATGCGATCGTGAGGGAGGGGCGGGCGGATGTTGTCTTGCTGGGACGTGAGTCCCTGCGCGATCCGAATTGGCCTCTCCGGGCCGAAAAGACCTTGCAGGGCCAGGCGGCGGCCTCGCCGGTGCAATCCCTACGCGCCTGGTAGACGCGGCGCTCGTGGGGTTTGGCGACGATTATGTAAACGCCGATTTCGGCGTCGACCTGCTCCGCGCAGGCCTGCCATCGTGAGGAATGACGAGTCGGCGCGATTTCCTGAAGGCTTCGAGTTTGTACACGGCGGGTTTCATGGGCCTGAAGGCGCTCGTGGCCAATCCGCTGCTGGCGGCGGCGCAAGGCATGGCCAATGGCGGGTACGGGCCGCTCGTCGCGGACCCCGCCGGAATATTCAGCCTGCCGGCGGGCTTTCGCTACTCGATTTTCTCAAAGACGGGCACGGCCATGGCGGATGGACTGATCGTGCCGGGAAAGCATGATGGCATGGCGGCCTTTGCGGGACCGGACGGACGCACGCTGCTGGTGAGGAATCACGAACTGGAAAGCGCGTGGACTGAGTTCAGCCCGTTTGGCCGGGATCGCAGTCTCCTTTCCAAGATTGATCGGTCGAGGATTTACGATCTTGGCCGCGGCCTTGCCCCGAATCTTGGCGGAACCACGACCGTGGTGTTTGATACGCGCACGCAAACGATGGAGCGCGAGTTCCTCAGCTTGGCCGGCACGGTTCGCAATTGCGCCGGGGGACCGACGCCGTGGGGCACGTGGATCACCTGCGAGGAAATCAATGAGGTGCCCGAGCCGGATGCCGAGCAACCGCACGGCTATAATTTTGAGGTCCAACCGACGGCAACCCCGGGCTTGGTCGTGCCGGTCCCACTGAAGGCGATGGGACGCTTCCGGCATGAAGCGGTGGCGATCGATCCGGTGTCGGGCATTGTCTACCAGACCGAGGATCTGGGCGACGGCTTGCTCTATCGTTTCATCCCCCGCCAGCCTGGACGTCTCGCGGCCGGCGGTCGTTTGCAGGCCCTAGTGGTCCGGGGCCGGGCCAAGGCGGACACGCGCAATTGGACTGGCCGTGCCTTCCCGTTGGGGGAACCGCTCCCGGTGGAGTGGGTGGAGGTCGATGAGGTGGACAGCCCGGCGAACGACTTGCGCAAGCGCGGGGCGGCGGCGGGAGCCGCGGTCTTTGCCCGGGGCGAGGGCGCTTGGTGGGGCAACGACTCGGCCTATTTCACGATGACGAACGGCGGGGAGAAGCGCCTCGGCCAGATCTTCCGCTACCGGCCCAGCCCCTTCGAAGGCACGTCCAATGAGGCGGGGCGTCCAGGCACGCTGGAACTCTTCACCGAGCCGAATGATAACGCGCTGCTCAGCAACTGTGACACCCTCACGGTGGCCCCGTGGGGCGACTTGATTATCTGTGAGGATACGGGAGGCGTTTGCCGTCTGGTCGGCGTGACGCCGCAGGGTCAGTACTACGTGTTCGGGGCCAATGGGGAGGCGGACCGAGAGCTTGCTGGGGCCTGTTTCTCGCCGGACGGCAGCACGCTCTTTGTGAACGTGCAGACACCCGGCTACACGCTGGCCATCACGGGGCCTTGGAATCGGCGGGCCTGAGCGCCCGAGTTCGGTCTTTGGTTTAGCGGCTGGCGGCTGATAGGGTCAGGTTCTCCGCGATGTGGAGCCCCGACTTGCCGCCGCTGACGAGGTCGAGGTCACCGTCGCCATCGAGGTCGGCCACCTGGATTTGCATGCCACCGCCCATGCGCTGGCCGTAGTCGACGATGTGCCGGATCCATTCGACTGCGCCGGCCTCGTCCTTGCGGTACTCGTACCAATAAAGGCCAAGGGGCTCGCGCTCTCCGGGATCGTTTCCGTTGTGGGCCAGGTAGCGCTTGCCGGTGATGAGGTCGCGCTGGCCGTCGCCGTTGAGATCCACAAAAACGGACGCGTGGGCTTGGGACCATGAATTGTCGATGACGCGTTGCGCCCACGTTCCGTCGGCGAGGCTCTCATACCAGCACACGCCGTAGTCGTGGGCCATGGTGGTGAGGATGTCGCTGCGGCCATCGCCATTGATATCAACCACGTACATGAAGCCGAACTGCGCGGGGCGGGTGGGCGGGGCGCCCGGGACGGGAGTCGCCGGGGTGGAGCCGCTTGGTGGGATGCGGTGCTGATTCCAATCCGTGGGGTGGAAGGTCCAAGTGCCGGGTGCGCGCACATCGGCGGGAGCCTCAAGCCAGCCTGCTGGAGTGATGATGTCGTTTCGGCCGTCGAGATTCACGTCGCCGGCGCCGATGCCGTGACCGTAGCTTCTGGGGCTCACGACATGCTTGATCCACTTGCCGTCGACAAGTTCGAACCAGGCCAACGGCACCTCGGGGCGATCGAACTGCGGGAGCAGTTCCGCTGCGATGCCGTCGTTGTTCAGATCGACGAGGAATGAGAATTCAGTGGGGCCGCTGGAGTCGATCTGGTTCACCGTCCACCCGCCGCCGCCCGGCCCCGGATTTTTCAGCCAGACGATGTTGCGCGCGAAGTAGCTGAACTGCAGCAGGTCAATGTAGCCATCGCCGTCGACGTCCATCGGGTGATCGCTGAAATTATCGACGTAGCCCCGGCTGTAGTTAAGCGGGCGGAGTGGATGTTTCTTCCAGGACGGAGCTTCGTACCAGCTGTCGCCGGAGATGAGGTCAGGAAGACCATCGTTGTTCAGGTCGGCCACTGCCGCAGTCTCGTTCGTGCCCGGATCGATCATCAGGGTGCGAAACGGAATGTCCGCAGGGCGGGGCGCCGCGGTGAGCGCAGTGGCGGCTAGGCCGAGGGAAACGAAGGCGGGCAGGCGGAGCGTCGTTTTCATGGGGTGGAGATCGGCGGCCGCGCGGCCGTGTACCGAGGTGAAAACACAGGTCTGATCGGACTGATGGGTTCGATGGGTCCGGTGAACGTGAGTTGGGTGG